>NZ_JBAWSX010000006.1:0-260208 GCF_037104725.1 Bacillus bruguierae
TATCTATTTCACCACAAACCTCGTCTTACTACATCCATCTTTCTTCTTCATTACTTCCAGCACTGCTGGCATTGCACTCTTCAGTTCTTGTACGTGCGAGATTACCCCAATGAAACGGCCTGATTTTTGAAGGTCAATTAAAGCATCTACCGCTTTCGTTAATGATTCTTCATCTAATGAACCGAAGCCTTCGTCAATGAACATTGTTTCAATTGAAATACCGCCTTCATATGATTGGATGATATCGGCCATACCGAGTGCTAGGCAAAGCGATGCGTTAAATTTTTCGCCGCCGGATAATGTTTTCACATCACGTGTTTGCCCTGTATAGGCATCATGTACGAAATCCTTGATTTTATAGGTTTTTCAGGCTTTAAAATATCGATTTAGTGACCTAAAAGTGACCGCCGAGGTGACTCGTTTATTACGTTATAAATCTAAATGTTAAACAGTGCAATACATGTATTTAAATAGCTTCCATTCCTTTAGGCGTAGGGCTTTCCTACGCTTTTTATTTTGGTCACTAGGAGCCACTTTAGTTAGGTTATTTTTTCTGATTACACTCACGATATTCCACGTTAACTGTCGCCCACTTATCGTTAACCCTATCTGTCTGTCCTCCTCCAATTTATCAATGTATCCTCTCTATATCTCCGCTTAGAATTGACGTTAGTATCGACATTTACCTTGCCACCATTCCACCTAGCATTTTACCACTACCGGTTTGCGTTTCAACATATCATTAGCATTTACTTATTCCCCTCAAATAATGACCGAACAAATTTCCCTAACTCTTCATCTGAAATATCCTGAAGAATTACTTACTCAATTGCTGTATGTCTAGCCTTTTCAACAGGAGTTGGTTGAGAATTAGCATTCTTCCGGCCTGCCCATTCTTGATATTGACGATGTTCCTCTTTCGCAAGTGCCATAGCTTCACGAACACTAGTAATCTTTTTTCGTGACCAATGCCCAGCGATCTTTTCGACGAATGATTTCGATAACTTCATATCATTTCGAAGCAAAACATAATAAATCAACACATTCACTACACCTATAGGTAGTTTTTGATTCAATATTACATCTTCGACAATTTTCAGGTCAGTAGTTGTAGGTTTTACCCCTCCTGCCATTTCTTTCAGTAATTGTAACGGTGTGATACTTTCAAGTTGTATGATCAGCATTTCTTCTTGTAAATTCATAGTTCCCTCCAACCACAAATTAGTTATGTTAATTTTTATATAATATCTATATTTTAACATTTTTTTCACTTCCATCGTCACCTATAGTCACCTACCGTTTACCTCTACCGTACTTCCACTCCGTATAGTTAGCGGAAGTCACTGTCGTCCTCAACCTCGTTTAGCCAGCGGCGTTATTTTTTCGTTTAACTTCGCTTTTGCCCTTGACTTTGCGGTCTTTCGGTTTTTATCATGCCGAAGCGAAATTTCCCATTAATGTTAAAGGATTATGAAAAACTATTTTTATACTTGAATTGACTTTCGGACTTAAAAAACATCTTTAGAATAAAGTTTCTCTAATTATATCAATATAAAAATTTATACTAATATGGTATAATTTTCATGGTTTATTAAGTATAGAAAGGATTCAAGTAATGGGACAATTTCAAAGTAATTTTCAAACGGCACAGCAAATCGCGACACAAATGGGTACCGCTGCTGATACCATTCAAAGTGCCACAAATAGATCGATCACAAAATCGTCACGTACAACGTTATCCATTAACTCCAAAGCACAAGAAGTGAATCAACAAGCATTGGAATTAACGAAACAATTTTATAGCGCCTTTCAACAAGCGGTTAATAACATTCATTCTGTAGCCCAGGAATTTGAGCGTATGGATAACGAACTTCAAAGAATTTTCAAGTAATATAACAACCTACACAAACATGGAGAAGTAGGAGTGAAAAAATGAATCAAGATATCCAAAAACAAATGGATCAACTAAATTATAAATTAAGAATTTTATCTGAGGACCAATATCAAAATCAACGTTCTATTCAAAGACAAGAACAAGCAGAAGCAGATTTTTATCAATGGAAAGGTCAAAGCTATCGCTTGTTTGACCGTATATTAGAAACTTGGCATAATGATAGAGAACTAGGACAATTCTTTCATAATTTACGTCAAGATGCAGGGCAAATTGAGCGAAAGCTTACCTACGAATTGGAAGACCAAAAAGAAACGTTGCTAAAGGAAAAACAAAACCTAAGCAATCTAGAAAATGACATTCACCATCAGCGCCAAAAATTAACACTGGAGGTGAGGTCATGAGCCTAAACATGTATTTAGGAGAAGTACAATCTCAAACACAAAGTATGAATGCTATGTGTACTGCAACGATTCAAGGTATGGAACAAGTCATCAATTCGATTGACGCTTTTGTAGGCGATACTATTTTGCAAGGACAAACTTATGACAGCGCAAAAGCATTCTTTATGCAAACTTTTCGTCCTTTAGCACAAGGAATCATTTACTTGTGTGAAGAGTTAATTCGTCAAAATGATGCCTTTCCAAACAATTTTCAATCACAAGTAGCTACAACAGATGTCATCGAAGAAGAAATAAAAGAACAAATGCGAGGAATTAACCGAACAAAAGCATCCATGGAAGGAATTAGTAATGTCCTTCCATCTATGCAAGCTATGGTAAATATTTTCGATGAGATGGAACGAAAACTACACGAAAAGTTGGAACATCTGTATCAATTTGATTATAATTCTAGTAGTAATTATGATACAGCAATCCAATTAGCTTCCAGCATTGCGCGAGGTCTTGCGGAAGTTCAAAGCGGGAAAGGTTTTAGCCTCGCATCAGGAACATTTAGTACGCAAGGGTTGAATATGGATTGGGCAGCCCCTATTCAAGAAATTATAGCAAAGCGTGAAGCAGAATGGTTTTCCAGTCAAGGAGTTGAAGATTTTGGTCAATCTGATTTCATGAAGAATGACAAGACTGCATTAGATCAATTTAAAGAAGGATGGCAAATCGGTTCTGGACGAGCTATTGGAGACGCAATAGAAGATTTTAAAGCATTGGGAGACAAGGAAACGTGGGAAGATATGGCGTATGCTGCATCGCACCCTTTTTATACCCTTAGAACCATGTACAATGTCCTTTCAGATTCGTATATTAAGAATGTAAAAAATGGTGATTTTGAAGATGCTGTAATATGGTTCAGTTATGGCGCAACACAATTCGCAACAGGTGCACTTTTTGATAAAGGTATTGGTAAAATTGCAACAGTGTTAAAAGGAGCCAGATATGCAGAAGTAAAGGACGTCAAAGTACCACGTATACAACAAACTGTTACAAATTGGGTTGATAACTTAAGTATAGAAAATCGACTTGCTTTTGCTGATACTAGTGGACTTAATCTAAGGTCTTTCGATAATCCTATGTTTAATGAAGCGAAGGATACTTTTTTATTCTTCGATAAATATAAGTCTCATCCAAATTCTATTTATAAAAATAATGGTACCGTTGAACATATTTTTCATGGAAATATAAATTATAGAGGAGAAGCTGGCGGATATCACCACGAAAGTATGATGGCAAAAGGAAAGATTCGATCCATTACTGAACCAAAAGATAGACATGGAGTATATAAAGCAGAAGTTGAAGTGGATGGAATTCCAAAAGATCTTGAATCAACATTTTTTCCAGAGGAATGGAGTAGAGTAGAAGTTTTACAGGCAGTTAAAGAGGCCTATAATAATAAAACGTATTCAGGAAGACGTAATAAATATATTGGCGTAACATCGAGCGGCATGAAAATTTCGATGTTTATTGACTCTAATGGTCGTATTATTTCTGCTTTTCCAATACGTCGATAGATGAAAGGATGAATTTTACTTTATGAAATATACATACGAATTTTTTAAAGGGCCATTCAATACCCTAATGATTAAGCTTTCCGAAAAAATATCCTTAGTAGGAGAAGTTTTAGAGAATGATATTCAAAATGGGGACGGCCTTTTCTGGATATCCCGCATAGATAAAGTTTTAAATAAGGAACTTGATATTATAGAGTTAGGTGGTAATAGTTGCGACTTAGAAATACAGCGGGATTATACAAAAATTACTCATCGCTATATAGAAGATGAAAACAATTCATGCATGATTGAAACTTTTGAGCTAAAAGAATTAATCTTAATATGGGTTGCGGAAAATCGAAAAATATAAAAAAAGACCGACTTTTTTCATAGAGTCGGTCTTTTTTCTTCTCAAATCATTACTCTTGACCCTAAGTTTTAAATTTTGCGCGGATTTTTCAGACGCCTAGCGAACGAAGATCCCGCTGCCCCTAATAAAAATAGCCGGTATTATTCACCGACTATAATTTAAACGCTCAATTTGTAAAAGGAACTAGAAATACATATACCGGTAAAGCGGCAAACGGAATGCAAATCGAAATGTTTCTTGATAAATCAACTGGTAGGATTATATCAGCATTTCCAATTTATTGATTGATAGAAGAGGTGAAGTTAGTTTATGAAATATGAATATAAAATTTATATATGTCCTTTAAATATCTTAAGAATTGAACTTCCAAAAGAAATTTCTTTAGTTTCGGATTTTTTAGAAGACGATATCCATAGTGAGCATAGTCTACAATATCTTAATAGAGTATTAAATGGCGAAGTTGACCATATTGAAATAGGTGGAAATAGCTACGATTTGAAAATACAAGCAAATTATACTAAAATTGTTCATCGTTATTATGAAGAAGAATAGAATACTTGCGAAATTGAAACAATTGAATTAAAGAACTTGATATTAGTATGGTTAGAAGAGTATGAAAATTACTTACAAAACCGCGATTTCAAATAATGCAAAGTATTTATTAAGGCCGACTCAATACGACATGAGTCGACCTTGTTATTACTTCACACTTACATATGCGTCACTAGCCATAATGTAATACGTACGCCCTTTCGAATTGTGTACTTTGCACTACGGTTATCCAGTTGACTAATAGGAGGGAAGAAATATATGGTATTCAAAAAAAATACAGAAGATCCGGTTTATCAGTTCTTAGCAGCAACATTTTACCAAGATACTTTCTATGAAGAAGCACTCCAAGAATTACTAGAAGAGGCACCGAAAGAGTATTTAGAAGATGCTATTATTTTTCTAACTGAATTTATTCAAAGTAATTATTGTGATAAAGAAAAAAATGAGTACATACGGTATTCTGCAGATGGAATATATTTTGAAGGATTAGAAATAACACCATTGAAATGGCTTGAACAAACAGTTGAAACGTTAAAACAAGCATTAAAAATACTTAGTAAAAAGACCGCCCAGTAATAGGCGGTCTTTTTACGCTTACTTATCTCACGTCTACATACGCATCACTAGCCGTAATATAGAACGTATGTCCTTTCGAATTGTGTACTTTATACTTCGGATATCCATCAACGTTCACCTTTGCGTCGATAGTAAATCCGAATCCATCATCGACTGTACCGGCTACATACGACTTGTCCCACGTAGATCTCGTATAGAAATTCAAATCGTTTACTTTGGAAGGGCTAACGTCCATTTTTACGCTATTTCCCTAGAGAATTATCTAGTAATTCAGCGGTTTATGTGCGGAATGGTAGTAATACATAGAAGGAATTTATAACATAGGAAATGCAATGAATATACTGGCGATTTCATATTTCAAGCCTGAGGTAAAATTTTTGTTGCGTCTATGTTTTCTGCGTCCGGAAACCAAGCTGCCGAACAGACCGCCCCCGGCATTTTTTCGACTCGGTATCGCCCGCTTTTTATACAGTATTTTATTCATCGCTAGTTAAGTTATACGAAGTAATAACGAAGGTTACAATAGCGAATAAACAGCGTCATATCAACGTTTGAACACTTTTCGATTACTGCATATGATTTATATCGTTTATGCATAGTTAACAAACGTTGATTTAATACAGTTTATACATCGCCTGTATAATTCGTAAATGTATACGATATTCATAAGCGAGGGTTGAAGTTTTCGAGGCATGTCTGTCGTGAAGGCATCGGCTGTTAAATAAGCGTCCGCTCTACCGAATACTCACACTAAAACGGAAGTAACCCGTATACATATAACGTAATGCTTACCAAGTTTCTTCCTATTTATATAGACAATTATCTTATCGAATAATAACGACTTCCGAATAACAGTTCATAAAATAAAAACGCCTCTACAAAAAGAGACGTCGGATAGTACTATTTCGTTTTAACTAATGGTTCTATTTTCTTCACGATACTATTAGCGAATGCTTTTACTTCTTCATTATCTTGTTGCTCACAGTGGTATATAATCGCTTTGAGTTTGTCTTATATATGGTTCTGAAGCGCTATTTCCGATCTTAATTTGTTGATTCTCTCTTCGTACTGCTCTACCCAACTCTTCTTTTTCGGACTAGCAACCGTTTCGAAATCGATAACTAACTTCTCCGCCATTTAAACTACCTCCTATAAAAATAGATAAAGCTATAATTCTACTTTATATAGAAGATTCCTCTTTAGATAAAACGGTATATCGCCGTCCCACCAATACAGCTATGTTTTTTCTTTTTATCTTTATTACTATTTAGCGGAGTATCTTTTATATAAGTACTTTACCGATAATATATAATATAGTAATTATTTTCGATAGAAAAGGATTACCGGTAAGTATGAACGTTAGTGAATACTTACCGAATATCTTTTAAATTTTTATTCTTTTAGCCGTTTAATCTTTTGTTTGTTATTATTAAGTTCATTATTATTACGTTTGTTATTATTACCGTCACTGTAGAGTGATTAACAATATAACTCGTCTAAATTCCGTCTAATCTCATCCTCCGTTAGCGACGAGTAATACATCGAAAAGTATAATTCATCTCGCTTATTAGTCATATAGTCATACGCTGTCTTAATTAAACCGCCGGCTACCAATACGTTTGATAACTTCGCAATTCTATTGCGTCCAATGCCTGTTTCTTCGGCTATTTTATCAACCGAAGGAAATGCACTCATATAACGATTATTCTCCTTATTCCCGTTTACATACGCTAATAAGTACGAATATAGCTGCGCAATAGATACGTTTGCTTTATCATACTCCCTTACGATAGGAATAATCCGACGCCATAAGTCGTGGGGAATCGGTGCGTTACCTGTTAATCCATTACCTGGTGACATTGCGTACTCTTTTCGTTGGGTAGCTTCGGTAGCTAAATGTGAAAATTTATTCGACATACTTATCGTCCTCCACTTATAGGTATTCAACTTAAAGTAAACGTAAAATTAAATTACTTAGGCTTATTCACTTGCCATTGCGTTAATAGATCGTCTAATTCTTCCGTTCGTGGGTACTGCCAAAATTTACGTAATGTATTTTCGTTAAGTCCCGTACATGTATAACGTTGATTACGCTCTTTAAGAAATACGTGTAATACTGGTGAATAGCAGTAGAAGAATTCTTTTTGTTTACTCATGACTAAATCACGTCCCTTTCTTCGAACTGTGTTAGTAATTCCTCGATTTCATCGACAGCTTGCCCTAATGTTGATTTCCCGTTGCTGTAATCCATTACGATATTTACTGCTGCATCAGACGTCCCTATCTCTAATGCGTCAAAGATAAAATCATCTTTTACTAACTCGATAGATACGTATGAATCACCGCCAAATAAGTTAGTTAACTTGTCTGAAAGCTTGTTACATGATTTATCCATTAGTAATAGCATCTTAGTTAAATGTCGTTCTCGCTCTGTAAACTTCATTAAATTAAAATCTCCGTTAAATTAAAGTAAATAAAAAAGCGAGCAAGGCGTCTGCCCTACTCACTTAAACTATGTTAAAATATTCACTTGTTTTAACGACGCGACTTGTAAGCCAGTCAGATAATGTATCTTCAAATTCGTAATTGTAACCGTCTGCATCTTCGTATGTAGTGAACGTTAATACTTTGTTACTATCTTCTTCGCAAAGTAAATATGTTTTATTGTCTATAACGTCTTTAATTTCGATTGCATAACTACCTACCATATTATCGTCTCCTCCTCGAGTATAGAATGTAATTAATTTACCTAAAACTTACACTTAGATCATTTAATTACTAAGGAATACTAAAATGAAATCGTTTAAAGGAGGTTTTTTAATGTCTAATATTTTTCACCGTCGAGCATGTGAATTTTTAGATACTTGTGATGGCCTAAAAATTCCAAAAGTATTCCCAAAAGTTCCATGGTTACCTGATTCTACAATGTCAGAAGTAGAACGTGTCTTGAAAATTGGATATGGAACATCAGTTGTAGATATGTTCAAAGAAATAGGAGACAACGAAGAATTACTACCTACGGTTATATCTTATCTAGTTGCAACTAACAAGGTTAATCCTTTTGTAAATCCACGCATTGACGAACATTTTCATGGATTTAATGATCAGATTAGGGATTTATTCAATTTTTCTGTTGGAAAAGATGATGTAGATGTAGCGGCAATCCATGATATTGCACAACTATCTGCACAAGCATTTGATGAAAAAGAAGAGGAGAATGGTAACTATACCGACTGCTGTAACGCTGTTTCAGATACTATAAAAGCAGTAGGAACTTATTATGTAGTAGGAGGTGCTGCCGGAGTAGCATTAAGTACTGTAGTTGCTGGTGTTATGGTTGCAGATTCTGCTCCATTAGCTCGGATGGCATGCAGAAGAATTTTTCCTGAACATTAACCTCATACTAAGTAAAAATAGCCGCCATCTCTGGCGGCTCTACTCGTCTTCCTTCGCTGCATTATACGGCTGGTACTTCTCTCATAATGCTTTCGAGTTCCTTACGCTTTTCTTAGACATCCACTCGCAGAAACAAACTAACCTTGTACAACTTTTTCACTGGTGCTATTTTCCCCTGTTTGATAAGCATGATTCATGCTGTTCTATCTTTTTAATTAAATTTCTTTTTAAATCTTTGTATTAAAAAAGTCTTTATTTTTTATTTGAATTATTTCTTGCTCATAGTATGCAAGTTTTCTTCTAACAATAACAAATTTGTTATAGACACTAATTAACCACCCAAAATAGGATAACACTACAATTAAAACCATTATGCTATATAAGTTTAAATCCATAACTGCATCTTTTTCAAATATACTTCCAATAAATAAAATGATAATTGGGATTGGAGAAAAGGACTTTAATATATCAGCTTTTAATTTTAATAAATCAATTTCACTATTTACATATACAATATACCATTCAATATGAGCTTGTAGATTTTCATATTCTCTTTTAGTCTCATGCAAAAAGTCTAGAAATTCAATAAATTTATAACGCTTGTAAAAAACCCTAGTTATTATTAAAAATATAATAGAAATTAAAATCCCTGAAGGGATTGGTTTTAAAATAGACTGTATTAATGAAACTAAATTTATACTATATATTTCTTTAATAATTTTGTACACAATAAAAGCAACCACGGCTAACATTAAGAATTCAACAAACATCCTTACTAAAATAACTCTAATAGTAATCCATTTTCTTCTGTAAAATTCCATGTTATTCACCCCTTTTATTAACTTTAAACACATCCTAAAATCCATTTTATTACATAATACAAAAAAATTTACCGTAAGTATATTTCCACTTCAACATACTAAAAAGATTCTTTTTTAGTACTACTAATTATCCTCCTTCTACCGATTGAATTTTACAACGCTTTCCTATAAGCGTCTGTGAGCAATTTAGAATTTAGTAGTAGTGACTTTTCCACCTCAATTTATTAATAAATCTCATCTTTTAATATAAAAATTATCTGTTTTATAGGGATGTAAAATCTAGTATACTTAGTATAGTAAAGGGAGTGGTAAAAATAGCTGAAATTTCCTGTCTATATAAGCTTGCAGAATCCAATGAATATCCTATGATATTTATCGGATCGGGTATATCAAAACGTTACCTCCAAAATTATCCTAGTTGGCTTGATTTATTAGAGGAGTTTTGGGATATTGTTGAACCTGAAGAAGGTTTTTTCGAAACTTTAAATAAAATAAACTATGATTTAAAACAACGAAATAATTATGAAGATGAATGTGACTTAGAGTATGATACTAACATCGCTATAAGTACGCTTATTGAAGAAAAATATACAAAAAAATTCTTCAACTCTGAGATAACTATTGATGGTTTTTCTGCAAGAGATGCATACTTTACTAAAATATCTCCTTTTAAACAAGCTTTATCTAATAGATTTTCTGAGTATGAAATAAAGCCTGAAATGCAGGAAGAACTTGATTTATTTAGAGAGGTATTAAATAAATCACAAATAATATTAACAACTAACTATGATAAATTGATTGAAGATATATTTGTAGAAGGAGATGAAGCTTTAAATCCTCAGATTTTTATTGGACAAAAAGGTTTATTTAAGCAAACAACGGATTGGGGAGAGATTTTTAAAATACATGGGTGTGTAACAGATCCAGAATCTATAATTATTTCTGAAGAAGATTATAAACAATTTGATAACAATTCTGTACTTATTAGCGCAAAAATAATTTCACTTTTACTAAACTCTCCAATCATATTTTTAGGCTATTCTTTGACCGATAGAAATATAAGAAATATTATAAAAGATTTTTCAAACTCATTATCTGCCAGCGAAAAAGAAATTATGAAAGATAGAATCATCCTTGTTAATCGTAAAGAAGGAGAAAATAACCTAATAGAGTATAAAACAACTGAAAATGGTTTAGAGTGTACGTATACAATTATTGAAACCGACAACTATGCCTCAATTTATAAGGAATTACTTAGTATAAATCAAGGGGTCTATCCTTCTGAAGTAAGAAAGTTCCAAAGTCTAATTAGAGAACTAATAGTCGATAGAGGTAAAAAAGGAAGTCTAAAATCCGCTCTAATTTCTCCACAACAAATTGACGAACTAGGAGAAAGAATTAATGACGAAAATTTAGTTGTTGCTTTAGGCGATTCAACTTTAATCTTTAAATTACCTGATTTACCAACATATATGGAAGAATTTTTTTATGGTGGTGGAAAAATACATACGGATATAGCTTTAAAGTTTGTAGCTACTACCCAGGGATCGAATGCTAGAATCCCTTTATTTAAGTTTTTAAAAGATGTTGAACTTAATCAGACTTCTTTAAATACGAGCGAAAAGGAAAAAATACGTTCAAGAGTCAAAAAATTTGGTGATATACAAGACTCTATCGAAGTAATCTCTCGTTACCATAAGATAAAATTTGATTCTTTAGCAGAAATATTAGAGCAATCGTACAAAGAGTCAAAAGAGATGGATGTTATTTCTTATAATATTGAATCATTAGACGTAGCTGAGATTGAAACATACCTATTTCAAAAATTTGATATATATATATAGAACAAGGAAATGTGACATACAGTACAGCATTCAGAAGATTGACTTCACTGCTGGATATTAAGAAATATAAATAAAAAAGACCGCTAATATTAGCGGTCTCCTTCGTTTGTTAAGACGTAATTTCTAACCGCCTGCGCCTCATAAACTCTCGATACTTCTTCTGTCTCTCTTCATTCCTAGACTTCGCTTCCCTATCAATTATAAATACGAAGGGTGGACGGTCATAATTGCTTACCCGTCACTTTCGTTTCACTATTACATATAGATAACTAATAAGGGGAAAATTAGTAATAAAATACTAAATTCGTAATTACCCTTTTATAGCCTCTAAAAATTCACTTTTAACTGTTTCCCATTTCCCCTCAGATATTTTCCCACCAAATTCCTTAAGGATCTTATTCTTAAGTTGAATTAATTCCACAGGATCAGATAGTTTATAGGCTTTTCTATTACTATCGATAACACCCTTTATACCAACTGTAAAGTTCGGCAGTATAAAAGTGGAGGAATCGTTCTGAGTCACCCAAGCCGCACCCATCTCATTTAAACAGTAAGCGCTTTGATAATAGTTATCTGATAACATGTAATAAACTGTTATACCGTTCGATATATTACTTTTTAGGTATTCGAAAATATCCATATCACCAGGAATCCCGTGTCTCGATGATGAAGAATACAGAATCTCCTCTTCCGGAACTCCTAATTCTTCTAATAAATTAACAAACGCATCACAAACTTTTTTATCTGCTGATGCATGACTAATAAATAGTCTATGTTTTGCACTAACTGGCACTTGAGTAGACTCTACTTGAACCACCTCATCCTTATACTCTTTTAATTCAACAATGTAACTTTTTATTTTTTGTTCTATATCAATATGCTGCTTATTAGATACATAACTATTTGATTGTATTTCTGATTGATTCTTTCCATACCAATCATCAACTAACTCTAATAAATACAGAATTTCTTCTAGCTGTTTTTCTTCTACTGCTCTAATTAATTCTTCTAATGCATTAATAATATACGGTTCGCTAGTGTATTTTCTAACAGATCCATGTATCCCTTTTGTTTCCATTTTTAACTTTCTTAAAACATCCATTTAATTCCCTCCATGCAAAATTACTTACTACATAAATTTCGAATATCATGTCAGTTTTCTTAAAAATTCATTCCAATTAATATTTTACCATTTTTGAAGAAAACAAAAAAGAGAGCCTCATCAGCTCCCATTCAAACAATAATTTCTAACCGCCTGCACCCTCGTAAACTCCCGATATACCTTCCGTCTCTCCTCGTTCCTAGGCTTCGCTTCCCTATCGATTTTCCATAACTCACACCTCGTACGCTTCCTCCGAATCGGCGGTTTATAACAACGCCTATCAGAGCCATATTCCTCCGCAACTTTCATCGATACCTCACTACTATGCCTCCGTACTAATTGATGCTCGCTCATAATCGGATATTCTGCTAACGACATCTTGTCGGGATGTGTGTCCGAAAGCTCTTCGTATAGTAACAAATCGGATAATTTTTCGAGTTATTTCGGTTCTGGACGTTCTCCCACCGCTTCCACATAAGCGTCTGTGAGCGATTTAATTTCTTTCGCACGTACGTTTCGAACTGCGTTTTGTAATCTCCGTTGATATCAAATGTATACTTCGTTTGTTCCTCCATTAAGCGACCGCCTTTCTTTCCTCTGCCGTTTTAACTACCATCAATTTATAACCTTCATCTTCCCAGCCCCATCTCTCGAATACTGCCACAATCTTCTGTGCTAACAAACACTTATATAAATTAACCGTCGGTGCCGTTATGCCGAGCAAGACCGCCACGTCCCGCTGCTTCATATCCTCGAAATATACTAATCGCAAGACTTGACGCTGCCTATCCGTCAAGTCCGCGTTTTCAACGGCCGTCTCCATATCCATTAGTACATCACTTGCAGCATAATCGCCGTTATACCTGCGCTCTTGCATATACAGTAAATGCCGTAGTAATTCAATTGACTTCGGATTGTCCAATGCGTATTCTTGTTCAATACGACGGTGTGCCGCTTCGTTATCGTATTTGCTTACGCCCATTTACTCACGCTCCTTTTCCTTGTAAATATTCAGTAAACCATGCGTGTCTGTCTTCTAACTTACCTAATGAATCCCAACCATCTAGTCCGTGTAATCTACGAAACCCATTTGCTTTCTTTGAAATCCACGCCATGTATCCCCGCGTTTTCCAGTTGTTTCCTTCTGATAAGTTGTGCGCTTTGCAAAACGCTATAAACCTCGGTTGATATTCCGCTAAATTCGTAACTTTCACGCTATATCAACCTCCGCTCAATCCATGTCTGCTCTAATATAAGGTCGATCTCGTCGTCGTAAAATCCTCGCCATTTCTTTGCGTTCATTTCTTTGCGTTCATTTGCTTCAATAACGGTAATATTAAATCGGTTGGTGCGCTTTGAGTTGCTTTTGTACTTCCGAAAATACCAACGTAGAAAGTATCATTACGTAAATTCACGTATTGATTACCGTATCTTAAATGCCATGTCGGTATTTCCGAAGTTCTATCCCGCCAATACGCACAATTATTACCGTTGAAGTATTTAAAGTAAAAGCCGTTATCAGTTCGTTTGCCTACATCATCACCACTATAACCTCGCGCAAATGGGATAGTGTTCATATCCATGTAACCTTCGTACACCTTTCCGCTAGTTACGAAATAATTCCAAGGAGTTACATTCCATTCTTTTTCGGTCCAGTCACAGTTAATAATTTCGACGTCGTCTAAAACAGAAATGATTTCCGACAAATCAAAGTCAGTATAGAACGGGCGCTTTTTCGATAATTGATAACGTACAAAATAACGATGCTTAGACGCTAGTTTTCTATGATACCCCGTAATTAGTCTATTACGTACTCTTGATTCGTAACGATTAAAAACACTCATTTCCGGTAAGTAATAACGATCCATTATATCACCTCCTAAAGCCCTAATTCCGCCGCAAACTCGCCCATATCAAATCCGACTAATTCCTTACCGCTAGGAAATACGGTTACAGGTGCACTCATATATCCTTTATTCACCATCCAGGCTGCATGTGTATTATCCTCATCGATATTCCGAGTTTCATAAGTTACTCCTGCGGCGTTTAGTATCCATTTTACTTGTTCGCAGTTTGGACATGTGTTCTTTGTGTAAATGATTACGTTAGTTTCTGTTATCGTAGTTCCTCCATTGCTTTGTTAAATAAAAAATTACATCATTTTAATAATCAAATTGATCCAAATTAAAATTTATTTTTTAAATTTTATGGGAACTTTAAAAAATCCATTTATTCGTTTTTCAAAAGAGAATAAACAATCATTGATTAGATTAAAATAAACATCGTCATTAAAAATATTAAAATCAGGAGTGATAAAGATGCCAGTAAATGATGAAACGTTAAGACAAGTCACAGATAGAATTGTGGACACGTATAAAAGATTTGCGTTAGGAAATGAAGGATTCGTCCATGTTGACAGATTTGATGTTCATTACCCTGAAGTTGACTTCAAAATTACAGTGCGCGCTAGAGAAACCGCACGTGATCCTTTATTCCGTAGAAGACATACCATTTATAGTATTACTTCAGATGTAGAAGGTACGATTGATTTAGAGAATATTCAAAATACAGCAGATAAGTTAACACTAACTATTCATACACCAGTAGGTAACCCGTCTCTATCGTTAGAGGATGCAATAGAATTAGCTACATTTATAGCTACAGCTTTAGCGTAAAATTAGTATCACGAGTAAAATAACAAACGAGTTACCTTACCTAATGCCTTAGGTAAGGTAACCTTCAAATAACTTTCAAATCGTCAAAAGCATCTGCCATAATCTCACGACTGCTAACCGGCTGCACTCCTAATTCCCGCATAATCTTATCGAACTGATCGTACGTATGCAGTAACTCTCCGTCGTTACTTACCTCGTAATCTACCGAAAACCCATCGATATGACTTTCCGTTTCATGCTCTAGGTCTGCTTCGATGAATGAATCGCCTGCTTCTCTCGCCCTAATAATATGTAAGTTATCCGATGTGTTTACTCGTATAATTATAAAACCTTCGTCCTTTAAACGCTTATACTCATTGGGCTGCCTTACTCCATTTACTAACATCTTGCCTACTTCCGTCTGCTCAATAGATTAGAAAGTCTTACGCACCCAAATATCCGGATCAATCTCTCGCAACCACTGACCAAACTTTTGATAGTAGGCACGTGGTTTGGGATTACGTGGGATATGCGGAAACAGTCGATGAAACTCGTCCTTTAACACCGCTGAAAAGTCGAACTCTTTAAACCCATATATGAAATACGCATACCAAGCAAGTTTGGATTTCCCTGAACGTGCTTTTCCTGTAAGTGCTAACTTAATCATACAGACATCTCCCTCTTAATTAAATTTAGCTTTGCCTTTTCGCCAAACAATTCTATCGCTGCCTTGTTATATGCTTCAGCCGCATCTATTACTGACTCAAAATTACCAATATGTTTCTGTTTATAATTTCTAACAATGGTTGCTCTCCATGAATTACGTCTACCATCCCAAGTTACTCCTCTATATCCAGACTTATTATTCCGCTTCACTATAGGTCTGCGTGGCTCCCTGGGTACTTCATTAGGGAAATTAAGACGTGCAAATTCCCATAGTGTTTGTCAGCATAATAATCATAGGCACATGCGACTTCTTCAACCCTATCAAACGCGCCACAATAATACGATTTACCATCCAGTCTAATATGGACTTGCCATTTATTATCTCGCCTGATATAACTCACACCTTTATAGCAACTTGCATTATCTTTTCCGAGGATTTTGTTTAGAGAGTTTTCTCCTTGAGTACATATTCGTAAGTTTTCTTTTCTATTGTCCAATTTGTCTCCATTGATATGATCTACTACCAAATCTTTTGGAGGTTTCATTATCTGACGATGCATACCGATACTCTTTTTCTTTCCGTTTTCATTCCAATCTCGCCATGCGTAACCACCCTGTGTAACATACCATTTATACTGTGACATTTCGCTGTAATCATCGTCTGACACAAGAGCGAATTCCCCTTTTCCGTACTTACCTCGTAGAGGATCTTCAAATTACTCACGCCCTTTCGTAAATGATTCAACGATTAATTTAGCAGATTCGATGTCTATAACGTTGATGTTTGCGATGTTAATCGTAATGTTTGGCAATGGTTTTGCCCCCGCTAATTCATTTACCTTTTCGTCAAGAAATATGATATCTTCACGTACTAGTTTAGCGATTTCTGATTCTTCAAGCTCGTCAACTTGCTCGGTTGTTTCTTCGATTGGTTTGACAATTACAAACTCGTCTAATCGTAAATAATTATCCCCACCTTCTCGGTCGACGAACATTACAGCACATACGTCGCTAGGGTCAAGATTCTTAATCACAACAAGCGAATGAACTTCACCCTCTTCGTAATCATCTCCACCTCCCCAAGCGTTTACGATTAACACTGTATCCCCAACCGCTGGTTCTTTCGTTAACTCATGATATCTCTTTCCGTCAACCTCGTAGATATTTCCGTCTTTACTTTCGTATTTAATAATTTCCGTCATACTAAGAACCTCCTTGTTTAATAGTTCTAAAAATTAATAGAGAAGCGTAAAATTTATTGAGGTGATATAAATGAAACAGTATGATTTTAAAACAAATGAAAACTACACTTTCTTTGACCTATGTGTTGAAAACACTTTTATAATCCGAGTTGAACATCTAGTTGGTGATAAATTACAATGTACTGAGGGATACATAAGTGGTTACCATCCTGAAATTGAAATGTTTACTGTAAAAGGAGAAGATAGCCATGATCGTACAATCCCTATTAGAAATGTTGAATGTATTACGTTTATAGATAAACTCTAAGCCCGTATAACTACGGGTTTTATTTAATTTCGGCTTTCTCGAAATCAAATTCGAGTGTCCTTCGAGCGCATATCCTTCTTTCGTACCTGTTCCGTCCTGCCTTGCGTGATTCTCTTGATTTTTCTCTAGGTAGATACGGTAAATATCTTCCGCTGATAAACCGCATTTAAGCGATAGACTAATCAAGAAATGCCACATATCAATTACTTGACCTTGTAATGCTTCCTTATCGATTTCCTTTTCGTTCTTCCACCACTTCCAATTCCCTTCTCGACGAATTTCATCAATCTCACTTTCCATTGCAAGCGTGATACCTACAACCCATTCATCGAGTGACTTGTCGATGTTTCTTTCAGAGATGATTCGATTATCTAAATCGGATTGTAATTCGAATAGTTCGTTTAATTTGTCGCTCATTGTACGTCCTCCCTTTAAGGTGTTTTAAATATATTAATAGTTTCATTACATAGATTTGATTTATAATATTTTCGAAGGATGGTAAATTTATGAAAAAGAACATTGATAAAGTCGACAAGTCTAATAAAAATATTACAATTCAATATGGTGACAGTTATTATAATTGTGAGCTAGATACACATATTAGAAAATGCCCAAAATGCAAACATGCAATAGTACCTGAAGAATTAAATAACACCATATTCAGAGATAAGAACACTGGTAGCCTAAAGCTTTCGTTTACGTATTTATGTTCTAATTGCTTTGACACGTTTATATGTCAATATATGTTCGTTTATGGGATTAATAAGGGTCACATCAATCCGGCAACACTACAATATATAGAGCCTAAAGGCCTAACAGAAGAAATTTTCAGTGATATAATCGAGGATATATCTCCTGAATTTATAGATTTTTATAATCAATCCTTAAACGCAGAACAAATGAATTTAAAAGCTATTTCTGGTCCAGGATATAGAAAGTCATTAGAATTTCTTATTAAGGATTTCGCTATAAAAAATTATCCTGAAAAGAAAGATATAATAGAAAAAACTCCTCTTGCACGATGTATAGATGATTATATAGATAATCAAACAATAAAAGATGTTGCAAAGGCTGCTGCATGGCTTGGTAATGATCAAACACACTACAAACAAAAACACAATGATAAAAATCTAGAAGGCCTTAAACTCTTTATTAAGCTAACTATTAGCTGGATTGAACTAAACGAAAATACTAAAATAGCTAAACAGTTCATTTCACAATAGTGGGTATTTTTAAAAAATAATTTAGAATATTTATTCTTTAATAATCCCTTTATCGAGTAAATACGCTAGCCCTATCGCACACGCGTCGCTTTCATCACTCGTCTTAAACTCACCCCACTCAACGTAACGCCTCACGCCAGCCTCGACCTCTTCCTTCTCCGCCCGTCCCTTACCGAGTAGTTTCTTTTTAACGGAAGCTTGTCCGATGCTATCATCGACCTTCAATCCGAAATCATTTAATGCACGATCCACCGCATTCCAGGCACTAAACACCGTATAATTCGTATGTGGTATTTTACTAGCGAATCCCTCTCGAACTATCAAATCGTAAGGCGCGTACTTGCGTATGAACAAGTGCGCCCATGACTCGATATGTTTAGTGCGGAGTGCTATCGGTTCGGTTGATTTCGTTTTAACGTGTGATACGTCGATTAAGAGAGGCATTCTGTTTATCACATCGATTACCGAAATGCCTGGCTGGGCAACCAAGTGACGTGTCGATAGCGAGTGTGCGGAAGGCTTTTTCGTCCCAATATACGGAGCTTTTTTTACGTCTGATAAACTCGAACGCTTTACTCGATTGACTTGCGTTTGAATCTCCTCATACTCTTCGTCACTTAACGACTGAGCACACGCTGTTTTGAAGTTGTTGAACATCCATCGTTCTACATTCAGTCTTGGTGGCTGCTTCTTAACGGACTCAACAACACTAGCAAACTTGTCCAACACTTCGTTACGCATCTCATCCGTTACCGCAATGCCGAACGCTCTGAAATCCGGGTATTTCATATAGTCCTCTTCGCTCATATTCCAGGCTTTCTTCGATGCGTTCACATAAAGTACGATATAGTAATCTAAGTCGTACATTGCCGTGTTCTCTTCATCATCGTTATCTGGTCATTCATATAATTCGTACTTTCTTCTTGTACGTAACTTTCGTAACAATTTGACCTGCCGCTGTTTCTTCAACGTTATTCGTAAATACCTTCGCTTCATTGTATTTCCTTTGTAATTTCAACATATCGTATTCCCCTTTTCCTATATCTGGTAAATTGTATTAATTATACATTAAATTATACGTTTATAGTCCTAACCGCCCGCATTCTCTCCGCCATTTTACGCTTCTGATCCTCGCTATATGTGCGCAATCGTTTCATACTGACGTTCTTCTCCTGTAACGTACATTTCACCGCTAATGGTTTACCATCGTCATCACTTTCAATAAATGTAACGTTTTCCTCTCCGACCAAATCTACTAATTTACCAATGTGTTTAGGAACGCAAGAATATGCGCTCCATTCCTTTACTACGTTGTCGAATACTAATACCGTTTCTTGTTCTTTCGTTGAATATGCGGTCATTCCATTTCCTCCTAATATTAATTTATATTATATACCTACTATGCTATTGTAATATTTCCTCTTTTCAGAAATTTTAATATACTTTAAAATATTTATAGAGATAGTAATTGACATAGGAGGGAAAATTGGTGACTTTATATACTGCACTATTAAAAGATTCTCGTAAAAAGGTTAACTTAAAAACCTATTTAACCAAGCATAAAGATGAACCTATTATATGCCCCGTCTGTGAAGTTGATATCCGTGTAGATGCTGAACAATCCCTTGTTAAAAGCGCCTACTTTAGGCATCCTAGCAACTCAATTTGTCCAACAATTAAAAAGAATCGCGTTGATTATTCTAATTCATTAAGTTCTCAAATTGATAGGGAGAATGGAGAAAAAATAATCGAATACGTAAAAAACCATTCCTTTGATATTTTTAATAAATGTACTACTTTAGCTGACGGCTTATCAGTATCAGAGTTCAGAGAATTAATAAAAATTGCTAATGATAAGAAACTTTGGTATCAACAAGGTCTAACCTCCCTTTATATCCCTTATGTTCTTCTGACTTTCAAAGACAAATTCAAAGAATCAGAAGGTGGAAAAACAAGAAATGATGACTTTTATTTTGTTTTAGAACCATCAGTCCAAACACTGGAACAACTATGGGGTAAATCAACAAAAATAAAGCAAAACATTTGGAAAATATACTTGTCTGAAGGTAAAGATTTACAAGATTATACAATCCAAGAAGATTTGATTTCACCGGAATGGTTTTCTAATACTCAATCCTACATCAACAAATTATTAGAAGTTTAATAGTCTTGGCACGCTATAATAACCATTCAAAATGGCGTGCCTTTACTCATCTCCGCATCCCCCTCTTCGAATCGCCCTCGAACGGCAACACCACGCATAAATCTCGTACTCTATCGTACAACCTACGATCAAACACGCTTTCCAACTCGTCGATAGGAATGTTCGAAGTGTATACCGTAGGTAATCCGTTCGTTACCCGATGGTTTATCACCGCATGTAAATCACCTCGAAATGCCTCGGTCGCACTCCGTACTCCAATATCGTCGAATACTGCGAAAGGTACCGTCTTTGCGTTACTCATGCGACGGTAGTATTCTTTTGCCGATTTCTCAGCAACTTCTTTCGGTATGTTTGACCGATTAAATTCGTTAAATAACGTTTGCCATTCGTTAACATCTAAGAAATATCCAGGTACCTGCAACGATTGCCTATTTTGTTGCAAACTACCGATATAATGCCGTATAAGCCACTCGTTTAAAATAACGGCTGCTGTCGTCGTTTTCCCCGTTCCAGTTTCTTCGGAAAACAAATACATCGATTTGATCTTGTCCTTCGGGTCCGTCGACTCATTCACCTCAAACTGCCGTGAGAAAGTTATTACATACGCCTCGATAGATTTATAGACTTTCGACTGAGACGATCGTACAGGCGAATTCTGTAACATTAAATGACGGTATTCTTTCGGTAAGTTGGTCGCTGCCATACGCCCACCGTTACTGTTATAGCCGTGTAGTGCGATGTACGAGTTACACTGACGGTTGCATGATTCGCTTTGGTATAGCGAACAGTGAGAAGATAAAATACACTACATTATACCGCTACTTCCTTACGGTCAATACGCTCCTTCTCAAATCGTACTTTATACGTTCAATCACTACGTCCGCATCTTCTCCGGCTAATATAGCGCCACATCTACGTAAATCTAATCCGATTCCGTGCGGACAATTTTTATAGCAATGTTCTTTAATCGCTCCGATCTATGGTAAGTCTCGATTAGGACAATCGTAGCAATACGTATTTAAAAGTCTCGAAGTCTCTTTACGTGCTTCCTGACGTTCAGCTTTCGTATAATTAATTGGTTTTAAATGTGCCCCTGACCGTATCTTACTACTGCTTTCATGACCGCATTGTGGGCACCCATGCCCACGTTGTAGATGAGCGAATGATATCGAAAATATTCTGTCTGGATGATGCGGACACTCATAACGCATTTTTGCGGTAGCTTTAACGTATTCTGTTTCGAGTAGGTTGTAGCCGCGTGC
Organism: Bacillus bruguierae; assembly: GCF_037104725.1. Taxonomy (NCBI): domain Bacteria; kingdom Bacillati; phylum Bacillota; class Bacilli; order Caryophanales; family Bacillaceae; genus Bacillus; species Bacillus bruguierae. Next base: position 21,976 of record NZ_JBAWSX010000006.1, read on the forward strand.
TTCAAATACGCTCTTGACGTAATCAAACGAATGTTTCGCATCCTCCGCCCGCTTTTCTATGCTGCAATAACGGCAACCACTACCTTGTTGTAAAGCGTTGTAAGTTATCGATAACGCACGATCCGCATGGTACGGACATGTATAACGCATTTTTGTAGCTGCGGTTTTGCATTCCGTTTCTAATAACGTATAGCCTTTCGCTTCAAATTCCACCTTGACTGTTTCGTATGTCAAGGCGCGTCGTCCTCTTTTACTCATCGTGATCCCTCCGTTTATAAATAATCAATAATTTCTTCCGTACTTACTTGTGTAACCTCTACTTGTCTCTGTAACCTCGCTTCTTCCCTACATAATTCATCTAATACTCTCGGTAACAACCGCCCTCGTATATACGAATACATAAGCGCGTAATTCAGTCCGGGATACTCCCGCGTCGGCTTATAGTCGGCAAAACATGCGTCGATGAATCGTTTCAAAACTACCTGGTTATATTCCGCAAGTGACATCTTCAACATTCGCCCTTCCATTGTGTAACTGCGAGTGACGTACGGGATTCCGTAACGCCCTTCATGTACGTGTTTTAGGTACTCTCGGAATGTTGTTACGTTCCACTTTCCGATTGGTAGGTTGCGAAAATCTTTCGTTGATATTCGAGTCATCTCGTAACCTCCAATCTCTTAAACTCGATATATTTATCGAGCATATATTGTGAAATATAACCCTCACGAAAGCCATCACATCTAAGCGACTGAATCTTTTCTGTTAATGACATTCCATGATGCGCTTCGAACCAATCTCCGAATCTCATTTCGTTCCCTCCTCGTCAAATAATAAGTCCCTTCCAAATAACCGCGCGTGTAATTCCTCGTTAGACGCCTGCCATAAGTCCCGTCCGTCTTCCGTTTTGAATACGTTGCGACGGATTAGCGCTTCGATGTAGATTTCTTTCAGTAAAAAATCGTGTAACTGCATTGCTCCTCCATTTGTATTAACTGATAAAAACGTCCGTAAATTCTTCGATAAGTTTCTAGCTATTTGACCGTAGAATCTACGTTAGTGGTTTCTTTTTACCGACAATATCATCCGCATATATTTCGAAGTCTCCATCTAGCTTTCTAATGCGGTACTTACGATCATCTAAATTCTTTCTCTTTTCACGAATCGCTAGCATATGCTCTTTCGTTTCCTGTAGTGAGTCTAACGCTATCTTAAGTTCCTCCCAACGATCTTTTATTGCACGGCGTTCTGTACGGACTTCTTTAAGTTTTTTCGCTAAGTGATAACCTCGTACAGAACTGAACGTCTCTAACTCAACGATATGAAGCAAGTCTATTTGAACCCATTCAATGTGTTTTAATTGACGGTCGCCTTCGTTGAATACCGCTTCTAACGGTGCTATCTCTTTGTCGAGGTTCGCTAGTAGTCGTTGTAATCTACCTGCCGTTATATCTTTCATCGTAAACACCTCACATTAAACATACTTTTATATGTTTGTTATCGTGTTCCATATAAAACTTATTTTTTATCATCTGAAAATTTGTTTATATTTATAAAACATTTCTCTCTTTTTTAAACCTTACAACTTCGCTTTCGCTCGTTGTATCTTATCATCTATTAGCGGCGTTCTTTTAATAAGTAATTATCGTCGAATATATTAATGAGGAAGTTTATTTCAATAGAAATAAACTTCCAGGTTTGGGCTCTTAATCTTTTTCTTGTTAAAAGATAGTTCTTGTTAGTGTGAACTACAACCATGTGTGGAAGTTACCATGTATGGTTACACGCCACTTGGCTCTAATGTCTCCGGCTCATTTCCGAATATCGCAAGCTGGCTAATCGGTAGAATCGTATAAACCGTATTCTCCCACTGCTGCGTGCGTTCATGTCTTCGTCTTTCCTTTATGACTAACGGTTTACCTTGCCAACGATACTCACATAACTTTTTAATGCGCCTATTAGCGCTCTCACGACTTATATTAAGACGTTTAGCTATCATGTCTTGTGTTGGGTAACATTCACCATCTTCGTCCATAAACGATGCTAGAACACAAAGTGTCGTCCATCTTTCCGGACTTAAGTCTGCTATTAAACCGGAATGTACAGCGTCAACATACATTTTTAGAAAGATGCGCGTTTCTCACTTTCCACTCGTTACTAAATATTCCGTTTGGGCTTCGATTGATACTAAGTTGTTATTTTCGCTCACCCGTTCCCACCTCCGTGTAATGCCTTGTGAACTCCTTACACTTACTATGACGCGTGACTTTTGAATCTCGCGCACTTTTTTCGAAAAAAATAATTAATTGACGTTTTTCTACTTTTTATCCCCTATACAAATTGTGACTACAGCTTTAAAATACAGTTAATGGAAGGCATATTTCTCTTTCTTGTGACTTTTAAAGGAGGACATAAGATTGAGTGGTACAGTAAGTAAAAACAAAAATACAGGTAAATGGGATTTTGTTTTCGCTATTAAAGACCCTATGACAGGAAAACGAAAACAGGTAAGACGTAGAGGATTCGATTCTAGACGTGAAGCAAATGAGGAGATGACGCTTTTAAAGGCCGACTATCTTAACGATGATTTTCTTAAACTATCCCACATGTCATATGAAGTATTTATGGAGCAATGGTTTAAAGAAAGGCAGAATCAACTTCAAAAAACTACCTTTCGAGCAAATTATACGTACTATTTGAATATCATAAAGCCTCGTCTTGGTCATTTGAAAATGAAAGAAATCACAACCATGCATCTTCAACACTATATCAATACATTGATTGAGGAAAAGCGTTATTCAAAAGGTACAATAAATTTAACTTTTAGTTTTATAAGAACATCTTTGAAAAGAACGAAGATACTTAAATTGATTAAGGATAATCCAGCAACAGATGTTGTTTTACCTAGAATTTCTAAAACTGAAATGGATGTTTGGACATTAAATCAGGTAAATCACTTTTTGAGGGAAAGTAAGAAAATGAAGAATGCTACCAGGTTTCATATTTGTTTTTCAGTAGCAATATTTACTGGCATGCGTCAAGGTGAAATTTTGGAGCTACGATGGAAAGATGTCGACTTTGAAAACAATAGAATTTTCGTTAGACAAACGTTATCCGAGCGCGGTGAATTAAAATATGGAACGAAAAATAAAACGAGTATACGCACGATCCATATTCCGCAAATTTTGGTTGAAGAACTAAATTCCCATCGTAAGCTTATTGAATACGAAAAAGAAAAAGTCGGTGATAAATACACCGACTTAGACTTAGTTCTACCTTCTAAATATGGAAAACCATTGGATTCACATAGTATACGTAGATCATTTTATAATGTAACTGAAAAACTCGGACTACCTAAAATACGATTCCATGACTTACGACATACACACGCTACTCTATTAATACAACAAAACGTTAATGTAAAATTAATATCGGAACGTTTAGGTCACTCCGATATTGGAACTACGTTAAATACGTACAGTCATGTGTTACCTGATATGCAACGTTCTGTAGCTGAAAAACTTGACGAAGTATTCGAAAAGTGTGACCGCTAGTGTGACTCGGACTTAAAAATCGTTAAGAACGATGGGTAAAATCGACAAGAAATCGTATCTATTTCACCACAAACCTCGTCTTACTACATCCATCTTTCTTCTTCATTACTTCCAGCACTGCTGGCATTGCACTCTTCAGTTCTTGTACGTGCGAGATTACCCCAATGAAACGGCCTGATTTTTGAAGGTCAATTAAAGCATCTACCGCTTTCGTTAATGATTCTTCATCTAATGAACCGAAGCCTTCGTCAATGAACATTGTTTCAATTGAAATACCGCCTTCATATGATTGGATGATATCGGCCATACCGAGTGCTAGGCAAAGCGATGCGTTAAATTTTTCGCCGCCGGATAATGTTTTCACATCACGTGTTTGCCCTGTATAGGCATCATATACATCTAATCCTAAACCGCTTTGACGATTTCGTTTTTCGACGCGTTCACTTCGTTTTAAGTAAAACTGTCCGTTCGATAGTTTACGAAGTCGTTCATTGGCTACTTGAACAATTTGCTCTAAATATTCTATTAAAATGTAACGCTCAAATGAAATGCGACTTTCATTGTCACCTTTCATCACCTCATATAAATCAATGAGCTCTTGGAATGCTGTTTCTTCTTCATGAATTTGTTCATCAATGCGACGAATATTTTCATGCAGATCGGAAATATATTCATTGGCACTTTTCGTACGCTGACGTTGTTCTTTTATAATATCAAGCTGAATTTCTAATTCTTTTAACTGTTCTTCTAATTGCGTTAACTCAATCCATTCTTTTCCACGGAGCGCCTCTGTTAATTCTTCAATTTGTTTTGTTAATACTTCGAGCGCTGAGTAATAAGATTGAATGTGCTGTTGTAAGCTCATTCGCTCTGCGTCTGATAATTTAGCTTCAGTGTATACTTGCTGACTCGCAAAACCACTTGCTTCAAGTTCTTTCATGAAACGTGCATATTGTTCTTCTTTTTTCTCAGTTCTTTGTATAAATTGTCGCTGCGCTTCCTTATACGCTGCTTCCACCCGAATTTTTTCACTCGTAGAGCGCTGAAATTCATCTTGTGCTCTTTGCCATGCTTCTTGCAGACGATGAAGTAAAGAAGCTTTTGCTTCGTATGCTTGTTGCCACGCTTCTAATGTTTGCATCTCTGCTGGAATTTTTTCTTTGTCATTTTCATACGCTGTTCGCAATTGAATCAATTCTATTTCAGAGCGATGCAATTTTTCTTCTACATCACGTTTAGCCCCCTGCAATTTATCTAATTGTTCGTCTAGCTTTTGCAGCTGTGGTGAAAGTTGTTTACGTTCTTCTTCAGTCGCTTTTAAGTCATTTACTTCTGCAGCTAATTGTTTTCCTTGCTGGATTAATGTTTGATACGCATCTCCTAGCTCTAGTGCAGCATATCCACGACTCTGCACTTCTTTACATAATTCTTCATATTGCCCTTTATAAAAATTACATTTTTCTTCTATTTGAACAAACTGCTTTTCAGCTTGTACTTTTTGTTCACGAAGACTATTTAACTGTTCTTCATCAATGGACAGTTCTTGTTCAGTCGCTTTATTCGGGTGAGAAGTACTGCCACAAACCGGGCAAGGTTTACCATCATGTAAATGAATCGCTAACTGACCAGCTTGTTCGTTTAACCATGATTTCTCCAAAGCTTCATACGTTTGCTGAGCAGTATTCATCTGCTTTAAGGTACCTTTTCTTTCCTTCTCATATTTTTGCACTTCTTGCCATACTTGGTAAGTATCTTTTAATACTTTTGCATCTTCACGCATACGACTTAACTGCTCTGCTTTTGTTATATATTGCTCAAGCGCTTGTTCCATCTGTTTTAACTTAGCAGAAAGCTGTTGTTTTTGTGCACTACCGAATTCTTGCTGCTCCTCTAATTTGCTCATCTCAAGCTTAAATTGCTCCTTTTGCTTTTCTGACGCCGCTAATTTTAGTTGTTTATCAGCAAATGTGGCAATAACCTCTTTTAATTCTTCTAACATTTGAATGTTTCGCTTCGTTTCTTCACGGACTGTTTCATTGTTTTTTTCTTGTTCGTACTGCTGCTCTGCACGTTCATAAGCTAATACTAGTTGTTCTTGTTTAGCAGCCGTTTGTTTCATATATTGCTCAGCTTGCTCTGCACTTTGAACTGCTTCATCATACCACTGTTCAAACGGTAATAACCGGTTTGCTTGCTCAGCTTGTTTCAATTGTTGTTCTTTCACTACAATAGAAGGACGTTCTTGTCCTAATGTTTCATAACGATTTTGTTTTGTTTGCAAATCTTGTAATCTATCATTCAAAGCTTTTGCTTCATGATAACCTGTTTCTGCTTCTTTTAATTGCTTTAACTGCATGGATTCTTGTTGTTCTAATTGCTTTGCTTGTTCTCCATAAAAATCTATTTCTTGCCGAAGTACTTCTACTACTTGATGTGTATTTACATGTTCTTGATTTACTAATATCTCAAGTAATGTACCGCCACGTATAGGAAGCTTGAAAACGTTACGAAAGTACAATTCACGTTCTTTTTGCTTTTCTTGCAGAACATCTTTCCATTCTTTACGCTTTTGATCTAATAACTCTCTCATTAATTTATATCGATCTGTTTTAAAAATGCGGCGTAAAATTTCCTCTTTATTTTCTGTTTCAGATGTTAACAGTTTACGAAATTCACCTTGTGGAAGCATCACAATTTGACTAAATTGATGCTTACTAAGACCAATTAAATCTTCCACTTTTTTGTTTACATCCGTCACGTGAAAACGATCTACACATGGAATTTGTTCGTTATCAACAACTTCATAAAATTCAATTGCATGGCCCGTAATCGTTTTATTTCCTTGCTTTTTATGACCAAGTTGCCTCTTTATACAATAAGTTTTTTCTTTTAATTGGAATAATAATTCAACGCTTGTATATACGCTATCATCAGCAAATTGACTACGAAGCATACTCGTATCATTGCGTTCCTCTCCACTCGCTTCTCCGTACAGCGCATAACAAATCGCATCAAAAATCGTTGTTTTTCCTGCACCTGTATTTCCAGAAATCGCAAAGATTCGATGTTCGCCTAATTCTTTAAAATCAATCGTTTCTTGCTGCTTATATGGACCAAACGCTGTCATAATAAGTTTGATAGGTCTCATGCTCTCTCCCCCTCTCGCTCATGAACTGTCTTTAATACTTCTAAGAAGAGGCGTTCTTTTTCTTCTGATAACTCTGACCCTTTCATTTCTTTATAAAAAGCTTTCACAAGGGAAAGATCATCCATTCTATGACGTGAAGTGACTGCAATATTTTCATTTGCTAATTCTTTTCTTTGTATAACACGCTCTACATGCATTGCATTCGGATAAACAGAACGAATCTTTTCCATCGGCTGCAATACAGGATTTTCATCTAATAATTTTACAAATACATAGTCTTCGCAAACAGATTGTTTCAACAATTCATCAATTTTTGCCTCAACCGTTCTCATTTTACGCTTTGGTGTTAACGATCGTTTCTCAAGTGTTACTTGTCCTGCTTCATTTAATTCAACAATGTAATACCCTTTTTTATGATGCTCTTCCGAAATAGAATAAGCGAGCGGAGAACCTGCATAGCGGATTGTCTCATTTCGTACATAATGCGCCTGATGTAGATGTCCGAGCGCTGTGTAATGAAAAGCATCAAAATAATGACTGTTTACATATTCTGCTCCGCCAATGGATAATGGTCTTTCAGCATCACTTGTATTTTCTTCTGCTTCCCCTGATGATGTTACAAAAGCATGTCCGATAAAGACATGACGCGCCTCTTTATCCATACTTTCCGATAACTCATTCATAAAAATACGCATCGCATCGTCATGACTACGAATGTCCTCATTTTTCATAACATGACGAACGATGCTCGGATCAACATATGGGACTAAATGAAAATGTACTTCTCCATATTCATCCTGCATAACAACAGGCTCATATGGATATTGAAATTGTCCGACGATGTGTAAGCCTTGTTTCTTCATTAAACTACTTCCAAAATGAATACGATCTGGACTATCATGATTTCCCGCTATCGCTAGTACTGGTGTTTGTAATTCAATTACAATTTTTTGTAATGTTTCATTTAACAAATCTACCGCTTCTGTCGGCGGGATGGCACGATCGTATAAGTCTCCTGCAATAATAACAGCATCTGGTTTTTCTTCTTTCACTGCTTGTATAAATTGTTCTAAAACATAGCGCTGATCTTCTGTCATATAAACACCATGTACAAGCTTTCCTAAATGCCAATCGGCTGTATGAAAAAATTTCATCTTTCCCTTCCTTTCTTTTCTATTAATTCACAGATTGAAGTGAAATAAGTTGATATAACAGCGTCGTTCTTCCCTCTGCCCATTCCACTTTCTTTACAACGGCACTTCCAACAAGCTCTTGTCTTGTTTTATACACCGGCAATATTTCATCAATAACAAATAAATGATATCCTTCTAACACTAACTGAAATATATTATCTTCTGTATGTAATCGTTTCTCGGTTTCATTTGTAGTAATCTTTGTATGCATTTCAAACTTCATGCAAAAACACCCCTTTTTTATGTCTCTATTTTCATAGTATAGTGGGTATTACTGATTGACAAGAGAATGAGTAAGAATGGTATGACTTCCCTAACGAAAACTCATTTGGCTTCTACCATTATTCATTTGTAGTATGAGAAAAGTGACAACAGAATATAAAGAAAAACTTTTATCATTATTCTTTCCAGTCCATACCCAACTATTTTATATTTCTAAAGGATTTATTTCTATCGATTTTTTATTTTCTTTTTATTACGGTATGTGAAATTAAATATTACTTTAAAATAAAAGTGCCATAAATGGCACTTTTATTTTTGTAAATAATCCTTCATTACAACGTACAACACAATGAATAATAACACTGTCATAAAAAACCATGAAAGAATTGCAACGTAATTATTTTCAGTTAATGCAAAACTAATTGCAATTGTTAAAATGAAAATTGGAAATACCAATCGTACTTTATCTCGCACAGTATCTTGCTCTGTATCTTCTTGATGAAAATAAAAAGTTAAACCAACCATAAGAGAAGACAAAATAATGACTGATAATAACAAAAGCCCTGGCATTCCAATCTCCCCTCCCTCTACTTTCTTAGGGTACATTAAGTAAACATTCTATATTTAGTAAAAATAAACTTATCAACAAACCTAAAAACGAAAATAAGACCAAAATATAGAAAACTCATTATATCAATTTATTAAAACCTTTATTATAAAAAATTGCAAATCATATCAATTAATCGTTAGAAGTTTTATTCCTTTTTCTTTTATAAAATCCTTCCCAAATATCTCTCCAAAAAACGCATTACTATTAAAGATTATGTCTATTTTCTACAGTATATTCATTTGCTCTTCATTTTAAAACAAAGAAAGACATGTGGTATTGCAGGATTAAAGAAAAAAAACAAGAAATTTATATATAAAAACGCAATTTCTCTGTTTTTTTACAAAATGTCTATTTGTTTATACACTGACACAACTTGTGAAAACAAACAGAGAATGATAAAGGAGGATATATTATGACTGATCAAGTTCTATTTTCAGTTAACAAAAATGGAGTAGCTACCATTACGTTAAATCGCCCAAAAGCATTAAACTCCATTTCTTATGAAATGATAGGACCAATTTCACAAAAATTGAAAGAATGGGAAATGGATGATCAAATTCATCTTGTCATTATAAAAGGCGCAGGTACGAAGGGACTTTGTGCCGGTGGTGACATTAAGACTCTTTACGAAGCTCGTTTACATGACTCTGCCCTGCAAAAAGCCGAGCAATTTTTTGAAGATGAATTCCAATTAGATATGCTCGTTTATAAGTTTCCTAAACCAATTGTCGCGTGTTTAGATGGCTTTGTTATGGGCGGAGGAGTTGGGCTCACTTACGGAGCTAGTCATAGAATTGTAACTGAGCGAACAAAGTGGGCGATGCCAGAAATGAATATCGGCTTTTTCCCTGATGTCGGATCTGCTTACTTTTTAAATAAAGCGCCGGGCTATATAGGACGTTACTTAGCATTAACAGCTTCTGTCATTAAAGCCCCTGATGTACTATATATAAATGCTGCAGAATTTTACATGACAAGCGAAAAATTGAATGCTCTTCTTACTCATATTGAACAAGTAGATTGGCATGCAAAAGATATCCATACATCATTAACAGAGCTAATCAATGACTATTCTGAGCTTCCTACTACCGAAAGTGAACTATCATCGTTCCAATCAAATATTGATAGGCATTTTTCTTATTACACTGTTGAAGAAATTATCCATTCTTTAGAAAAAGATGCAAGCCATTTTGCAACGCACACAAAAGAAACAATGTTGTCAAAATCACCTTTCTCTTTAAAGATAACTTTAAAACAATTTATTGATGGAGAAGAAAAAACATTAGAAGAGTGCTTTGCTACTGATCTTGTACTCGCTAAAAATTTTCTGAAACATGAAGATTTTTTCGAAGGAATACGCTCTGTTGTCATTGATAAGGACCAAAACCCTCAATATAAATATAAGCAATTAGAGGATGTTTCAGACGAGGTTGTGAACAGCTTTTTCAGCCTTCTAAGAAGCTAATTATATCAAGTGAAACTTATACATTTTATTTCAAATAAAAAGTGTCCAATACCATGGACACTTTTTTACATTCTTCTTAAAACCAGCGTTCTGTCACTACTTTTTTACGTGTATAAAATTGTACACCATCTTTTCCATTTGTACCTAAGTCACCGTAGAAAGAAGCTTTATTTCCTGCAAATGCGAAAAATGCCATTGGAGCTGGAACGTTTACGTTTACGCCAATCATCCCTGCATCAATATTATCACGGAATGTTTGTGCGTGTTTACCACTTGACGTATAAATGACTGCACCATTTGCAAATTTTGATTGGTTTGTAAGCTTAATTCCTTCTTCTAGATCCTTTACTCTCACAATGCTTAATACTGGAGCAAAAATTTCATCTTGCCAAATTTTCATATCTTGATTCACACCATCAAAGATTGTTGCTCCAACGAAATACCCTTCGCGGACTTCTTCATTAATTTTACGGCCATCTACTAATAAAGTAGCTCCATCTGCTACACCGCTATTAATATAGCCTAGTACACGCTCTTTATGAGATTCACGAATTAATGGACCTACATAATTCTCTTCATGGAAACCATCACCGACTTTTAATTTACGCGTTTCTGATACAAGAACATCAATGAATTCATCAGCAATTTCATCAACTACCGCTACAACAGAGCATGCCATGCAGCGCTCTCCACTGCTCGCAAATGCAGAACCAATGACACCTTGTACTGTCTTTTCAATATTGCAGTCCGGCATAACAATTGCATGGTTTTTCGCTCCTGCAAGTGCTTGTACTCGTTTTCCATATTTTGTTCCTGTTTCGTATACATAGCGTGCAACTGGCTCAGATCCAACAAATGAAACAGCTTGAATATCTTTATTTTCTAAAATGCTATTTACAACATCTTTTCCACCTTGTACTAAGTTTAAAACCCCTTTTGGGAAGCCCGCTTCATAGAATAATTCTACTAGTTTTTCTGCTAAAAGCGGCGTTCTTTCAGATGTTTTTAATACAAATGTATTACCACAAGCGATTGCTAATGGGAACATCCATAGTGGAATCATCATTGGGAAGTTGAACGGCGTAATACCGGCAACAACTCCAATTGGGTATCTCCAAATTGAACCATCGATTCCACCTGCAATATTTGGAAGTGCTTGCCCCATCATTAAATTTGGTGTTGATGTTGCCAGTTCTACAGCTTCAATTCCTCGCTGCACTTCGCCAGTTGCATCTTTTAATGTTTTACCATTTTCTAATGTAATAATGTTTGCAAGCTCATCTTTGTTTTCTTGTAAAAGTTGTAAATATTTATATAACTGTCTTGAGCGATTTGGAACTGGTACTTTAGACCATGTTTCATATGCTGCTTTTGCAGCTTCAACAGCACGATCCACATCTTCTTTTGGAGAAAGTGGAACATAAGCAATTATTTTCCCAGTCGCAGGATTCGGAACAGCTTCCACTTCTGTGCCAGTAGATTCTACCCATTCACCATTAATATGATTTTTCACGCGTTTAATTTCTGTTGTGATCATTGTATTCGCTCCTTTTTATTTTTTATATTTGCTAGTATTCATTGTTATTTATGACTAGAGGTTAATTGTTCACTTACCTTTTGATATAAAGCAGCCATGTCTTTTTCACCATATCCTGCTTTACCAGCTTCATCATACAAATTCAAAAGCATTTCACTTACTGGTAAGTGAAGCTCACTTTCTTTTGCTAAATCAACTGCAAATCCTAAGTCTTTCTTTAGTAGATTTACAGTAAATCCTGGTTCATAGTTTTCTGGCGCAATAAAGCTTTTATAATTGCGCTCATAAATTCTACTTTGTCCATAACTCACATTTAAAATATCAAACATTTTATCTAAATCCATATTGTTTTTCTTTGCTAATGTCAGAGCTTCACTAACACCCGCTGTATAAAAACCAATTAATAAGTTATTAATCAATTTTACAGTCGTACCACTATCAATTTTCTCACTCACATGAAATATATTTGCTCCCAATACTTCCATCTCTGGTAAACCTTTTTCATATACTTCTTTTGGTCCACCAACCATAAAAGTTAATGTGCGGTTTTCCGCTCCAATCACTCCGCCGCTAACCGGTGCAGCCAAGAAATCAACTTTTTTATCCTTCGCAGCATCTGCCAATCTTTTATTTAGTTGCGGAGCTACTGTGCTTGTATCAATTAAAACAACATTCGAATGACTATTCTCAATTAAACCTTCTTCTCCAAAATAAACAGCTTCAACAGCTCGCGGTGACGGTAAACTTGTAAAAATCAAATCACATGTTTCTGCTAATTTTCTAATTGATAAACCGATGATTCCTCCTTCTTTCTCGAAGGAAGCTTCAGCCTCTTTATTTAAATCGACTCCATATACCGTATAATTTGATTTAACTAAATTTTTAGACATTGGAAGACCCATATTACCTAAGCCGATAAAACCAATCTTTTTCATACTGCTCTCCTCCTATTTAAACAATATATTTCCCGCGATTTATAATCGTCTTTGCGATTTCTCTCTTTTTCGTAAACAAGTTCGTGTATAGAGGTACTGACAGTTGACGAATTTCATCTAGAATGGCGTTTCTAGTTTGCTCTTCTTGCACCGCTGCAGAAAGAAGAACAATTGCTGCTGATTCTACTTTTCGATATCCTTCTTCACAAAGCACATCCGTTATAAACTGTTTTGTACATTCTTTTTCTTCACCATTTTTACTTATCGCTTTCTTTGTACGTAAAAATGCCGATTCCATTACATATACATCTTTCAACATGTCTGCTAGCACGCGTGAATATTCTTGTTCTTGTTCGATTTTTAATTCAGGAGTTTGAGATAGCGTTTTCAAAGATTTCTTCAATAATTGTTTCGATAATAAAATATAACGATGATTTCGTTCTACATTTTCAAATTTATCTTTATCTACTTGGTCCCCTAGTTGTTTCGTTTGTTTCATTAACATTTTCGCAACTGTTAAGCGGTTAATTTCATTCGTTCCTTCAAATATACGGCTAATTCTAGCATCGCGATATAATCGTTCTACTTCATATTCTTGCATATAACCATAACCACCATGAATTTGTACCGCTTCATCCACAATGTTTCCAAGTGTTTCTGAAGCATTCACTTTGTTGATCGCACACTCCATTGCAAATTGAGACATTTTCTGCATAATACCTTCATCACTCGCATGAATTGCTTCATCAATTACGCCTGCTGTTCGATAAGCTGCGCTCTCTGCACCGTATGTAGCGATAATCATATTTGCAATTTTCTCTTGAATCATCGTGAAATCAACTAATTCTGTTTGAAACTGTTTTCGTTCTTTTCCGTATTGAACAGATAAGCCAATTGCTTGCTTTGCTGTTCCAATATTTCCGAAAGCAAGTTTCAATCTAGCAAAATTGAGAATATTAAGAGCTACGTGATGTCCCTTTCCTACTTCCCCTAGTACATTTTCAGCAGGTATGATGACATCCTCTAAAATCAGTGTCGCAGTTGAAGAACCTTTAATACCCATTTTCTTTTCTTCTAGGCCAATCGAAACGCCTTCACATGTTCTTTCGACAATAAATGCTGTCATTCCTTTATTTGTCTTTGCAAACACAACATATACGTCAGCCATATGAGCATTTGTAATCCACTGTTTTTCACCATTTAATGTCCAAGCTGTTCCTTCTTCGTTTAAGACAGCACTTGTTTTTGCACTTAATGCATCAGATCCAGCATTAGGTTCTGTTAAAGCATAAGCTCCAATCCATTCGCCTGATGCAATTTTAGGTAAGTATTTTTCCTTCTGATCTTTTGTTCCGTAGTATATATATGGCAGAGTTCCTACTCCAGCATGAATATTAAAAGAAACACTAAAGGCTCCTGCATATCCCATCTTTTCCGCCACAAGTCCAGAAACTGCTTTCCCTAATTCAAATCCACCATATTCTTCGGGAACCTCTATACTCAACAATCCAAGTTCTCCAGCCTTTTCAAACAACCTGCGGGAAACTTGATAATTGTGCTGCTCGATATTTTCAATTTGAGGAACAATTTCCTGTTTCACAAATTGTTCTGTTGTTTTTGCGATTAAATCTTCATCACCTGAAAAATCCTCAGGTGTAAAAAAGATTGTATTAAGCTCCTGATTCAGCGAAAAAAATTCTTCCCATTGCAACTTTGTTTTCTCCATCTGTATCCCCCTATCATTTCAGTCTTCATTTTATTTATATGCAAAATCTATGCCAATCTAAAAATTGATAGAACAAGGGCAAAATGAAAAGAAAACGTAAAACTGTCTAGACAGTTTTACACTTGATATAACAATTGTTTAGATTTTGAATCTTGACAATTTATTATAAAGGGTCGCCCTAGAAATCCCTAACAATGCCGCTGCTTTTGACTTATTTCCTTTTGCTTCTTTTAAAACGCGTTCAATTAATCCTCTTTCTTCCTCTTCACGCACCACTTTCATTGCTTCTTGTTTTGCTGGTAAAGACTGAATCATAGGTACTAATTTCTTCTGCTCCATATCCCGGTAATAAAATTCTTCTGGTAAATCCTTAGCCTGTATATGTGCATCATCTGATAGTGCAAATAGCCTTTCTAACACATTGATTAATTCCCTGACATTACCCGGCCAATTATAATGGAACATAAGGCGTAATACCTCTTTATCAAGTGTCTTTTCTTCGGCACCATACATTTGACATAACTTTTGTAAATGTTCTTCAACAATGAGTGGTATATCTTGTTTTCGAAAGCGAAGCGGTGGAATATGAATCGGAATAACATGAAGACGATGATATAAATCCTCTCTAAAGGTACCTTCTCTAACCATTTGTTTTAAATCTTTATTTGTCGCTGTGATTAGCCTGAAATCAACAGGAATTGGATGTGTACCTCCTATTCTTTCTATTTCCCTTTCTTGTAAAACACGTAAAATTTTCACTTGCGTTAATAGTGACATATCGCCAATCTCGTCTAAAAATAATGTTCCATGATTTGAAAGTTCAAATTTCCCTGCCTTCCCATTCTTTTTCGCACCTGTAAAAGCACCTTCTGCATAACCAAACAATTCAGATTCTAGTAAATTATCAGGAATCGCAGCACAGTTCACACTAATAAATGGACCGTTTTTTGTTATACCGGTATCATGTATTGCACGTGCAAATTGCTCTTTACCAACACCGCTTTCTCCAGTAATTAATACGGATGCTTTTGATCCAGCTGCTTTTCGAGCCATTTTTTTCGTTTCAGAAATTGTTTGACTTTCTCCAAGAATATCTTCAAATCGAATCTGCTTCTTTTTCGGTTTAGAAAACGTTGGTTTGATTGCCCTATCCTTTTGATCAAATCGTTCTAGTATTTTATAAATATCTGAAATCCCTTCATGAATAAGCATCCCTACAGCACCTATCACTCTTCCCTGCTTCCAAATTGGCATCCGGTGCACAACTAGATTCTGTCCTTGCAGACGGTGCACTTGATTTCTTTCTGGTACTCCTGTTTTTAATACAACTGGAAGCCGCGTATTCTCAATTACATTTTCAGCGTGCTGCCCTATTGCTTCTTCCTTCGTAACACCGACAAAACGACTGTACGTATCATTGAACATTTGGATAACTCCATTTTCATCCACAATTGCAATACCTTCGTATGCAGTATCAAAACAAAGTTTAAACCATTCTATCATTTGATGTGCACATTCGATTTCTTGAACCAAATCTTTATGAAAGGCTAATAATTCCTTATTACTGAACACTCCTTTAAGCTCTCTGTTTTCTTCGCAAGTAACGTAAAGTGGAATATTCTCTAACTCGCTTAATGAAAACTCTTCCCTTACGTTATAGAAAAAATGTCTCAGTATAGTGACAATCGGTTCATCCCACTCTGAATGATCCTCTAACCACTTTACACAATCAATTAGTTTCACAACTCCAATCACATGATTATTTTCTAAAACAGGGAGTTCTGTGCTCTCTGATTCAGCTAGTATTCGTAATGCTTCTCGAATTGTATTATCTTTCCTCAAAATGTACGGGTCCTGCTTCATCCAATTTCGAACAGATTCATATTTTGCAGCCATCATAACTGAATTTCCCTTCCTTTAGAATGTCTATACTCCTCTTTTCCTATCTGCATAACATGCTAATGCTTTTCTACCGTGGAAAAAATATTATGATAAAATGCAACTACACAAACGAGGATTTCGTTTCTTTTTCGTCAAAAAACTTTTATCAATCTCATTCTTACTATCCGTTAATATGACAAAAAAGCGATGATTCATTTCACATCAAGCAGGTGTTTTTGCTAAAAATGTGTATCATCGCTTTCTTATTTTATCTCGCTATTTTGGGGCAGTAAGACCCTCATCCCCACGATTCAGAATAGAGTGAGGAAGATAGATGGGCGACAACTGCTGGCATGCACCTGATTGGTTCAACTAACTAGCAGTAAGGGGATGCCTCCACTGCTGGAAGTTTCACTTCATCTATTGTCCTTCAGATAAAATTGTTTTTGCAATTCCCTTATCTAACTCCTCAAAGTCATGATAAGAAATTGTTTCATATAATTCACTTCTTGTTTGCATATCAGAAAGCCCTTCTTTTTGCGATCCTTCTTCTTTTATGAGCTGAAAAATACGCTCATAAGCTTTTGCTGCTACGCGAAGAGAAGTCACTGGATATATAACCATTTGATAACCGATATTAGCGAATTCTTCGGCAGTATAATACGGTGTTTTCCCAAATTCAGTCATATTAGCAAGTAAAGGTACCGTTACTTTTTTTGTAAATAAACGAAATTCTTCTTCTGACTGCAAAGCTTCTGGGAAAATAGCATCTGCACCCGCTTCTATGTAAGCAATTGCTCGCTCAATCGATGCATCTAATCCTTCAACCGCACGAGCATCCGTACGAGCTACAACAACCATCGATGGTGCTACTTCTTTTATAACTTTAATTTTTTGTTGCATTTCTTCAATAGAAACAAGTTTTTTCCCATTTAAATGTCCACATTTTTTAGGGAGTTGCTGATCTTCGATTTGAACAGCAGCTACATTTGCTTCCATCATTTCTACAGCAGTTCTTGCTACATTTAACACTCCACCAAACCCTGTATCAATATCGACAAGAAGAGGTAAATCCGTTGCTCTAACAAGATCTCTTGCTCTTTCAGCCACTTCAGTAGATGTTACAATACCTAAATCTGGTAAACCCTTACTTGCTGTATAAGCAGCTCCTGATAAATAAAGAGCTGAAAATCCAGCATTTTTTGCAACAAGAGCAGCCATCGCATCATGCGCACCAGGAATTTGCAAGATTTCAGGTGCTTCTACTAAAGTTCGGAATCGATTGGCAAGTTCTTCTTGTGTTGACTGTTTATTTACAACCCAAGCCATTCTTATTCCCCCTATACTTAAATTAAGAAAAGATCTACAAATTCATTTACATTCATATTTTCTAATTTTTCTTCGTTCAAACAAGTCTCATGAATTTTTTCTTGTTGTTTATTGGAATAATGAACAGCCATATTTGCAGAGAACTTTTGAACAACCTTTGGAATCGCTTCGTCTCTACGGAAACGGTGACCTAATGGATATTCACATTCTACATTTTCTGTTACAGTACCATCTTTAAAATGAATTTGAACAGCGTTGGCGATTGAGCGCTTGTTCGGATCAAGATAATCTAAACTGTATTGTTTATTTTCAACAACAACCATCTTATTTCGTAATTCATCTACACGAGGGTCAGAAGCTACTTCATCCTCATAATCATCTGCAACAATGTCACCTTTTAATAAACCGATTGCAGTAATGTATTGCAAGCAATGATCTCGGTCAGCTGGGTTATTTAATGGACCCTCTTTATCAATAATACGAACTGCTGATTCATGTGTCGTAATGGTAATACGGTCAATTTCATCTAATCGTTCTTTCACTTCTGGATGTAATTTCACTGCACATTCTGCAGCTGTTTGAGCATGGAATTCTGCTGGATATGATACTTTAAATAATACATTTTCCATTACATAAGAATCTAAAGGTCTTGCTAATTTTAGTTCTTGCTTATTAAACAATACATCTTGGAATCCCCATCCTGGTGCAGATAATGCTGTTGGGTAACCCATTTCACCTTTTAATGCAGTAAGTGCAAGATGAACACCACGGCTTGTTGCATCCCCAGCTGCCCATGACTTACGTGAACCTGTATTTGGAGCATGACGATATGTACGAAGACTAGAGTTATCAATCCATGCATGAGACAATGCATTAAAGATTTCTTCACGTGTGCCACCAAGCATTTTCGTAACAACTGCTGTTGTCGCTACTTTTACGTATAACACATGGTCAAGACCAACGCGATTTAAACTATTTTCTAATGCAAGTACACCTTGGATTTCATGTGCTTTAACCATCATTTCAAGTACATCTCTTACTTTTAATGGTTCTTTTCCTTCTGAAATACGAACGCGGCTCACATAATCTGCAACAGCTAAAATTCCACCTAAATTATCAGACGGATGCCCCCATTCAGCCGCAAGCCACGTATCATTATAATCTAACCAACGAATCATACATCCGATATTAAAGGCACCGCGTACTGGATCAAGTACAAATGATGTTCCCGGTACACGTGTACCATTTGGCACAACAGTTCCTGGTACGACAGGTCCTAGTAATTTCGTACACTCTGGATATTGCAGTGCTAAAATCCCACATCCAAGCGTATCAAGCAACACATAGCGTGCTGTACTGAATGCTTCTGAGCTTGTAATCTCTTTATTTAATACATAATCCGTAATCTCTTCTAAAATTGCATCTTTTTGTTTAATTTCATTTGTTTTAATCACGCTATTCTTCCCTTTCTATCGAAAATTCGTTATTATTAAGAATGGGTGTCGGTCAAACACCCATCTGGCGGGCGGCCTTAACAACTCCCCAGTTGTTTTTATTTGCTAAGCACATGTCGCTCGCCGATATAATTTACACGTGGGCGAAACAAGCGATTATTTGTATGTTGCTCAATCACATGCGCACATAAGCCTACCGTTCTTGAACTGAAAAAGATTGGTGTATATAGTTGAATTGGAATACCTAACATCCAATAGACTGGAGCAGCATAATAATCTAGGTTTGGATAGATTCCTTTTTCCTTCTCCATAATCTTTTCTCCAGCTTCACACATTTCATATAATGTATAATCGCCTTTCACATCACATAACTGTTTTAATGCTTCTTTCATCATAAGCGCTCTTGGATCGATCTTCTTCATGTAGACGCGATGTCCAAATCCCATGATTTTTTCTTTGTTATACAGTTTCTTTTGCAATAATTCTTCAAATTTTCCGGCAGTACCTGCTTCAAGCAGCATGTACATCACTGCCTCATTTGCGCCTCCATGTAAATTACCTTTTAAAGAAGCAACTGCTCCAGTTAAGGCACCATACAAGTCTGATTGTGTCGACGCAATTACTCTAGCCGTAAAAGTAGAGTTAGGCATTTCATGTTCACTATACAGAACAAGCGATCGATCAAATATTTTTTCTTCTAATTCAGAAGGCTTCTTACCCGTAAGCATATGGAAGAAGTTTGCACTATAAGATAATTCTTGAATCGGTTCAATTGGTTCTTCATTATTTAAAATTCGATAGCTATTCGCTACTATATTCGGCACCTTACTTAACAATTTATAAGCACGCTTTTTATTTACATCTAATGAGCGATCATCAATTTCATTGTCATAACCAGATAGCGCCGAAATTCCTGTACGCAATCCATCCATTGGATGCGTTTGTTTTGGCAATGCTTTTAAGACATCAAAAACACCAACAGGAACTTCATATTCATGCTTTAACGTTTCTTCCAATGCCGCTTTTTCATCTGAATTAGGAAGTTTCTCCTCTAATAAAAGATGAACAATATCTAAATAGCTTTTCGTTTTAGATAACTCAATCAAGTCATACCCTTGAATAACGATTTCTCCTTTTTTTGTATCAAGAAAAGAAATCTTCGTCTCTGCTGCAATTACCCCTTCAAGTCCTGGAAAAAATTTTCCTTCAGCTCCCATTTTGTTTTCCTCCAATCCAAATAGATCTTCGTTTACACTTCTGTAAGCCTTTCCAAGATTGCACAAATATATTTTCCTCACGATTCTCTATTTTAACTGCTCTCAAAGAATATGAGGTTAGCAGCGTACAAGGTTTTTCTATGTTTAGATTGTTCATAATGGTACTTTTGAAAGGATTGAGAAAATAACCAAATGTTCCAAACAAAGAATCTCTCATAAGCTTCATATTTATTAATGATTTACGACAATAAAAAATAACTTTCAAAGAAGCTGTTACTATACGAAGAAACACTTATCTTCGTAAATTTACACCTCCTCTCCACGCAGACTTTGATATGTAAAACAAACAAGAATCACATCACTCTTAAATACAGTTACGAGACAATATTTTGTCTAATCGACCCCTGTATTAAGAAGATAAAACAAACACTTTATCTTCACCCGTTTTACACTCATTTTATTTTCTATTAAAATATATCAGACTTTTTAGAAGATTACAATTTATTTTATTTTCGTTATCTTCAGATATATAAACGATTTATTTTTCTAATAAAAAAAAGAATAGCAATACGCTATCCCTTTCATACATTTTATATTCATATAGTTTATTTCAGCCATGATCCAACAATCGGATATTGAAAATGTCGATCATTCAATGCACGAACAATACCAATAATTGGAGTAATTAAAGCCATTAGTCCAAAAATAATTAAAAATGGAATTCCAATTAATACCCAAGAGAAAAATGCTGAAATACCAATTAATACGCCGATGACAAAGTGAAATATGACTGCTTGTAATGATAAATTTTTAATTTCTCGATCTGAACTCACAAGAAATATAATAAAAGGAACTAATACAGGTGCAAACCAAGTACTAGCATGAATAAATATTTTCAGTCCTTTATGCTCCATTTAAAAATCACTCCTTTTTTCTTTGTTTTTTCTTTGTTATGTAATATTTTATATAATAACTAATACTATGTGCATGAGGCCCGAGACTGATTTATACTCATCCAAAAGTTCCACTTATTTAGCCATTTTTAATGCTCCTACTCCAGAAGTTATTTTTGGATCGGACATGTTAAGATTAACACCCGCAAATATTATGGCCCATACTTATTGTCTCGATGAGCAACAATGGAAACAAACTGTATCTCCTATTCAATCTACTACTGTAATCGGTCCTCCTAAAGATTGTAACCCAAGTCAAAATCGAAATGCATTTCAGCATATACCTAATCAAAACCAAGTACACGCCGAGCATTCACCTTATTATTACCAACAACATCAAATTCCATTTCTCCATTGGGAATATTAATATAACACCCCACTCAAATAATACCCTTGATAACTCATAGGTTTCTTTTTATATAGCTTAGAACGAAAAAATGCCTTTATACGTTCCGTTCTTTTTTTAACAAGGTAAGATTATAATTATGAAATTTTTTCATTGCTTTTGGATAACTATATTTTTTTATGAGATCATATGTTTCTTCTTGTTTATCTTCTAAAAGTAACTGTTTCATTTGTAAAATATAATGAACTGACTCGGATATTCTCTTTTTCATCTCTGCTTGATCTTTTGTAAACCCTCCATGTCCTGGTATTAGGAGACTAATATCATATTTGTCTATTATAGATTCTAATTTTTGTAGAGTTGATAAATAGTCATCACTGTTATGATAAATATAAGGAAACTCTATATTTGATAAGTAGTCACCAGCTATTACGATACCGAGAGGCTCGAGAACTGTAATAATGCCATCTTCAGTATGACCTGGAGCTTGATAAAAATGAAATTTCATATCACCTATTTCTAATTCCTCATATTCCTTACTAATAGAAATATCTACATTTGGAAACTTTATTTCATACTCTCTTGTTAAGTAATATGAATCATCAAAATCTCGAATACTATCGATAATTGATTGCTTATTCGGGCAATCTTTTAATTTTTTACTTGCAATTACTTTAGCATACAAAAATGCACCATACCCTAAAATATGATCAAAATCAGAATGTGTAAAAAGTAAGTATACGTCTTTATCTTTTTTATTTTTATAAACATAATTCTGAATTTCATTCACTTCATTTGGTAGCCAAGTCGGATCTATTACTAATACCAATTCATCAGTTTCTACAACAACTGAGTTTGTTTGATACATAGCACTTTGAAAGATAGTTATGTCATGATCTTTATACTGAATCATTTCCTTATGCCTCCACTCTAGTTTTCCCCTTGCATTGAAAAGATTTAAGTACATATCTCTAAAATTAAAAGGAAATTTTTACAAAAACTATATAGAAAGAATATCACTCTTTTTGTTTATAGGCTATGAGATTTTTTATCAAAAACACCACCTTCCTTACACTTTGGATTGTTTTTCACGGTATTTATCTTGATGCATATTACGTATTATAGATACAATACTTTTAAATAAGTCTCATCACACCATGTTTTTGAATTGAAATCTTCAGCTATAATGCGTTGGCTTCCGTCATTTAGACACTCTATCCAAACGCCATAACCAGATAATACTTCTTTATTTTTTTCAATACATCTACATTCCATTCAATAGAATCGTAGTCCCCTAAATGAATGCAACAAGACTCTAGGCCTATCGACCAATCTAACTGATTAAAAATTGTTCACATTTTATTCAAATATTTGAACAATGAATATTTATTCTTTTTCTGCATAAATAGTTCTCCTTTTCGCATAGGAAAAACTTTCAATTTTTGACAAATTTCCAAACAACGATTTATTATACAAAATTTGAGAAAAATGAAGATTTTCCTCAAATTTTGTCTTTTCATATATATTTACAGTCCATATACACTCCATATAGACTGTTAGGTGTAAGAACAATCTTACAAAAAATTAGAAAAGGAGAAAAAAGAAAATGAAAAATTTCGCAAAGGTTACTTTAGCAACATTTATCGGATTTTGTGGCATTGGTGCTTTTTCACAAACGGAGAGTGTAAACGCGGCAGGATTAGATGTCACTTCTCAAGATTCTTTGAATGTAAATACTTCCACTGCCATAAACAAACAATCCATTATACCTGAACCAAAAACAATTAAGCACCATCATGTAAAGTATGAAAAAAGAAAGTACCAATCTGCTGAAAATCTCCCTAAAGAAATCTATTACTCTTCAGAAGGGTTTAAAGGATTTATTTCCGCAGTGACCATTATGGATACTGAAGACTATTTCATAGCTTGTTATTCCGGCACTGTCATTCGCTGTTAAATAGAAAGTAATATATAATATGAAAAATAAAGAATCTGTTTACTATAATAAAAAAAGCCAAAAAATCAATTGATTTGATTTCATGGCCTATTAAATAATAAGATAACATTAAAAATAACACTTTAACATTACCTTTCCCATAATCAATTATATAATAGAAAGAATTTTCTTTCAATTAAAAGACACTCATGTAGTGTCTTTTTTTTATCAAAAAGACTCCGCTATATAACAAAACCACTTTTTACAATGATAAAAACCTCTCCTATCATTTCTTTCTGTGCATGTTGAAAAGTTTCTAAAATCAGTTCTGCATATGAACCAAGAAATTTTTTACTCTCTTCAAAACATTCCCATTCAATCGTTAAAGGAAGAGTTATCCATCCAGTTAAACAATCCCTTAAACCAATCTATCAAAACAAAGAAAAAATCACTGTAACTAAACAATGACTTTTTCTTCCTTGTTTTGATGCCATCTATGAAGTGTACCGATATTACCAACTATTTATGGTGTAGCGATAATATAGGGAAGACCAATATCTGTTTCTATGACTAGAGGGATTAAAAACCCTGGAAAACTATTAAATACCTCGTGAGTAGAATTGATCCAGTTTGACAAACCAGCATCTGTCAGACCAGCCACAGCAGGATGGGATGGAGCGACAATATTAACATTCTCTCCTTGAAATCCTTGTACTGTAAAGGTACCAAATTGGTCTAATATAGTCACTGGTGTATTTGCAGGTGAATTGAAGTAGTAGCAGCCAAGACTTACATATAGTCCTGTACCAGGACGGCTGGCAGCAAAGCTGATTCCATCTTTAATCATCTGTAAACCTTCTGGATGTGCCCCCTCATGAAAAGTTGGATCTGTTCCTTGGATGTAAACCGCTCCAGTGATGGCTGGACTCCATGTCGTTCTATTTGCTTCTGCTGCTGCTAATGGAGAAGTATTTTCAAAACAGCATGCATCTCCAATAACAATCGCGTCAAACTGTTCAAAGTCTGCAGTGGTAAAGTTTGACCAAGTTGCTTCATTAGCCACTGTAACCGAGAATCCTAATGAAGTAGCCAACTCTGCTTCATTTGGGCTACAACCGAGCGAAGGTCCGAAAACCAGAATTCTGTTAGTCTTTTGACGTTCTTTAGGTAAAGTATCGATGAGATCAATCACATTTTCGAATTTGAATTCCAAGAGCATTTCCTTCTTGATGACATCACGAAGGGTTCTTTGCACACTTGAGTTGACGGTAAGAAGATTAGATACCGTAACTACCGGAGGAGAAAGTGTAGTTTTTCCTGGCGGTAGTGTTCCTAAAACAAATTGAAGCTTCTCTGCCTCAGCATTGATAATGTGAGCTAAAGCTAATTCTTCTAAGGCAATGGAACTTAAAAGCAATGGAATCGTCTGTGCAGTAGAAATAGAAATGGTAGGTGTGATATTAGGTATATTTGGAAAGGACAATGTACATTCATCCTTTCTCGGAAACCATCGAATCACCTTATTCTGTGCATGGGTTTCCTACTTTTGTTATTTGTACGTTCACAAATCTTTATTGTTGTTTTAAAAAACATCATAAACAAAGGTGTTTACCTATCATGCTTTTTATCTTACTCAATAAGAATTTAAATGACTGAGCATTTACCTATGTGTACAAGTGGATTTTTAGTTGAAAGAGCCCTTTTTATTCCATCTATGGAACATCTGCGATATGAGTAGGAACGCATATGATCAATCCAATAGTCCTCTCTCCTCTAGCTATTTAAAAAAACATTCCGATAACACTGATTATGTGAATGGAAAGTCCCTTCAGAAATAGTACTGAAGGGACGTTTAAAGGTTTTACGATACTTTTATTTTATGTTAGCGAAAAGTGTTTTCATGTACAGAAAACTTCTTCTGGTAAACGATTAATTGTCATTCCTGAAATTACACTACAAGCTCTAGAAGAACAACTAAATCGAGTTAATACAGACCAAGAGCGTTACGGAAGTGGATATAATGACCTTGACTTGGTTTGCCCTACCTTTAACGGTAATTCTTGTAATCTCAAAAGTTTGACACAGCTATGGAAAAAGCTTATAAAGAAAAGTGAGGTTCCTGATATTCGCTTTCATAATCTTCGACATACCCATGCTACTTTAATGCTAAAACAAGGTATTCATCCGAAGATTGTTAGTGAGCGATTAGGACACAAAAGAATAGGCATCACATTAGATACATACTCTCACGTTGTACCAGGTCTTCAAGAAAAAGCCGTAGAAGATTTTGCAAACAATCTATTTCAAAAACACTAATGTTTGCAAATACGAATTTTGCATAAAAATACTAGCAAATTCGTCTAACATTGAAAGGAGTTAAAAACATGAAAGAAATCAAATCTGAAAAAGAATTTCGCGATCTTATCGCAAAAGAAAATCCAGTAGTAATTAAATTTTTCACAACATGGTGCCCAGATTGTGTGCGTATGGACAATTTTATCGGTGATGTAATGGAAGAGTTCAATAAATTCGAGTGGTATTCCATTAATAAAGATGAGTTCCCAAGCATTGCTGAAGAATATCAAGTAATGGGAATTCCAAGTTTATTAGTGTATCAAAACGGTGAAAAACTGGGCCATCTACATAGTGCGAATGCAAAGACAGAAGAGCAAGTTACTGAGTTCTTAGAAGTATATTAATATAATATAAACAACTTACAAAAAAGTGCTTAGAAGCATATCTAAGTGCTTTTTGTATTTTTTGCCCTTACGAAACAATGTTCTCCCTTTCTTAAAATGCTAAAAGTACACAACAATGTTTGTATAGACCCACACGACTTTCGTTTGATACGCTTATACATAGAGAATCTTTGAGAGAAAGGTGAATGAATAGTATGGAGCCACTTTCTAACAAAGCTGCTGATAAAGGGGCAATACTAAGCATTGTTGCTTATATATTTTTATCAACTGTTAAAATTGCAATAAGTTACATAGCTGTTTCTAGCGCACTGCGTGCAGATGGTCTTAACAATTTAACCGATATTGGCGCATCACTAGCTGTATTAATCGGATTGAAAATTTCCCGAAAACCTCGCGATCCGGATCACCCATATGGTCACTTACGCGCGGAACAAATCGCTTCACTCGTCGCATCCTTTATTATGATGACGGTCGGATTCGAAGTTATCGTGAATGCTGTTCAATCCTTTTTCAAGGAGGAACAGACGACCCCTAATTTAATAGCAGCCTGGGTTGCTTTGTTTTGTGCTGCTATTATGTATAGCGTATACGTATATAATCGTAAAATTGCAAAAGAAACAAAAAGTAAGGCACTAGAAGCGGCTGCAAAAGACAATTTATCTGATGTTCTTGTGAGTATAGGGACAGTTATTGGTATTTTCGGTTCACAATTTCAAATGCCTCTTCTTGATCCAATTGCAGCACTTATCGTCGGCATCATTATTTGTAAAACAGCTTGGGATATTTTCAAAGAAGCGTCACATCTGTTAACAGATGGCATTGATCCAGACAAAATGAAGAAATATGCCGAAACAGTAAAAACTATTTCAGGCGTTGAACACATTGTGGACATACGAGCACGCATGTATGGAAATCAAACGTATGTTGATATTACTATCGAAGTAGACGCACACATGGACGTAAGTGAAAGTCATCGTATTACTGATGAAATTGAAGAAAAGCTGCAACAAAAACACAATATTTGGTACACACATATTCATGTGGAACCTATGCAAAAAGAACCTATGCTCACATAGGCTCTTTTTATGTAAAATAAAATGGATTGAAATTAACCCATAACGAATCATTGGTTAACTTGATACAGAAGATTTATTGTCGGCTACTTGCGGGATAAATGTTTGATGAAACATGATACATAAAACAAGCCAACTTCCTCCAGCAGCCCAGCCCGCTAAAATATCAGACGGATAATGTACCCCTAAATATATACGACTAATAGAAATGGAAAAGATAAAAAAGCAGGCAATAACAATAAGCAATAATTTTTGATGCAATTGTAGGCGATGTTCAGTAATTGTAATGTATGCAATAAACCCAAGAAATGTAACAGCATTCATCGCATGTCCGCTCGGAAAGCTGTAACCTGTCGCCGTAACAAGTTGTGATATATCAGGTCTTGGTCGTTCATACCATAGCTTTAACATATAGTTCATATGGCGCGAACCATAAAAATTTATCATTAACAAAATGGCTGTCATGTATCGTCTTCGAATCAAGAAATACATAAACAGGATAAACAATACAGGAAAATATACCTTTTTTGATCCAATATAAGACATCCATACAAAATAAGCGGTAAAATATTCGTTACGAAAGCTTTGTATATAATTACTTACTACATGATCAAATTGATCAATGAAAGATGTTTGATAAGAAAAAGATAGTACGACAAAACCAATGAGAAAAACAAATAGTAACATATATAAATGTCGATATCTCTTCATCTGCATAACCTCACTATACAAAAATGGAGCGGGTGTTTTATTTTCCCTCTCCATTTCTTTTTTATGCATGAATTACCCAGAAATATAACTGTTAATTTTTTGCTGCATTGTTGGAATATCTTCACGCTTCACTGTAAAACGTAAAACTTTTTCATCCATATCTAAAGCTTCAGATAATAGTCCAGCAATTCCACTTGCTTTCCGATCTACTTCCATCACAATTTCTAAACTATCATACGAACGCGGGATGATCAGCAGTTCTAATTCATCTAACTTTCCATAATATTGCCCGGATACAGGAACAAACTCAAACTCTTGTGCGAATGGTACATGATCGCGCAAACGGTATGGAAGTTCTTCACATTCCGTTTGACGAAGATGAAATCCAAGATTTTGGACTGCATCTAATACACTTTTTAACAATAAGTTGGGAAGTATTTGAACGTAATCACGATCACTTGGATCAATGCTGCGTTTAATATCTAGACCAGTCTGTACCCAAACTGTTTTCATTCCAAATGTTAGTGGTGCTTCAATCGGCATTGGGAAAGAAAATGGAATTTCTCGTTTTTCATTTATCCCGATCGTTATAGGAGTTGTTAAGCGCACCTTTTTTAAATCATATGTTGAACTCATTTTTTTATCATCCACTTCACGAATATATGTCGTAGATAACGTTAAATAAATGCTATCAATCTCTTGTTCTACTGATCCACCAGTAATATGTACAACCCCTGTAATTTCTTCTCCGATGAGCCATTCTTCTTGCGTTAATACAGTATCAACTTTTGCACTGCCAATACCAACGCTTGCTAAAAACTTTTGGAACATGTATCTCCCATCCTTTCTATTATACAGCGCACATCTTCTATTAGTTCTTGTACATTTTCGTAATACGGCTCTTTCATTTGTAACATCCGCATAATTACGTCACTGCTATTTGCTGATAATGTTAATTCTTCATACCAAGGTCTTTCTTCTTTTGAAGATTCATAACTAGAATACAACAAAAACAAAACAAAATGTCCTAGTGCATAAAAATCACTACGATAATGAATTTCACGCATAGATGCTTGTTCCCCTTTATAAGACCCGGCACGTTCATCATTTTCACCAATAAAGCGAGCTAATCCAAAATCAATAATAGATATTTCATCATCATTCATTAAAATATTAGGAATTCGCAAATCGCGATGCACAATACCTTGACTATGAAAATAAGAAACGACATGAAGTACTTTATATAAAATAAGAAAAACTTCTTTTTCTGTATACATTTCTCCATATTTGAAAATAAAATCTTCAAATGTCTTCCCGCGCATTTCTTCCATTATAAAAAAAGGTTCTTTTCTCCATGTAAAACTATGAAAAAAACTAGGAATCGCATGGTGTTCTAACTGCTGTAAAATCGCTTGCTCATATGTAAACGATTTCCTACCTAATGCGTAGCGCTGCTTACTTTTTCGAAGTTGTTTTAATACTTTTTTCTCATGAGACAACATGTCAGTAACAAGATATGTAAAACCATAACTTCCCATACCAAGAATGCGTTGAATTTGATACCGCTGTGCAACGACAGTATCGATGGACAGCGGTCGATCAAACCATGCCAATACTTTTTGAAAATTCATCAACTACTAGAGAAAAAACTGCCACTTTTATGTTTTCTTTTATAATGATGATGCCCATACCCATGAGATGGACGATGTTTATGATGATCGCTGCTAGAATACGAACGATGTCGATGTCGATAATCACTACTGGAGTAAGAGTGGTGCTTATGTTTATTCCCTAGCAAAGAATCAATAATTTTTTTGAACATTTCTTCACCTCTTCAGAAAATTTTCACTTTCATTATACCAAATACAACACGATATGGTGATATTAGTTTTTTAATTTATGCGATGCAAAAAACGACGAGTCTATCCCGTCGTTACTTTCCTTCATCATCTTCGTCAAATACTTCATCAATCATACATTTCTCTAACAAATAATCGAAGGCAATATCTGCAAGATCTTCAATTTCTTCGCGCTTTGGTACATAGCCTCTTACAATTAATTGCTCATAAAAAAATTCCGCAATTTCTTCCGTATCAATCACGACCTCTATTTCCTTCATGAGCATCACCCCTTTAATTCTGTTTTATGAAGAAAAATAGAAATTATGTATAACAATAGAAAAACATTTTTCTTTTCTTGCTAGATATATAGGTTATACAAGAGGACACTTTTGCATAAGATGTAGTACAAGCTATATAAAGGAGGAAAACACAATGGACTATAAACAAAAAACAATACATATAGAGGAAGGTTTTGTACATGAAGATAAATGGGTGGACAAACTAATTTCTATATTTATTATCTTTTTAACAATTGTAGGCATACCATATACAGCTTTTATTTTCTTTCAATTCCTGCTCTCTTTCTAAGTTATTTTTTCTCGGATAATTTAATTAAATAATTACGTACAACTTCCATCACAATTTTATACTCTTCATCTTGAAATGTTTCATATAATGTTCTGTAATCATTAAAAATATCTAGTAAACCATCAATAATTTCTTTTCGATTCGTTTTTATACTTACTTTTTTCGAATTATTAATAGACTTTAATTTACCTAAATCAAGCTTATTCATACCTGCCTTATCTTGTTTCATTTTCTTTAAAATGATATTTGCTGTTTGTGCATTCGCTATAAGTGTCAAATCAGATTCATCCGCTTCTAGCCACTCTCCATCTGTAATACGAGATAATTCATAAATTGTATCTTCCCATGCATCATTTTTATAACGCCATACTTCCGTCCGGTAGCCAACAACACGAAATACATCTTTTTCATAGCCTGTTACTTGAACGAGATCACCAAACGTAAATTTATAGTGCAGTTCAATCCACTCGGATTCGCCATCTTTCATTTCTTGTTCCGTCACAAGCTGTAATGTATGTTCTACGTAAAATCCATCGTGATTGTTCACTTCGTATACATAAACGCCATCTAGTATTTTTATATTTGTTATATTTCTAAATTTATTTGATGAATAACCATTTACGATTAAAAGGTTATCGCCTCCTTGTAAATAAAAAAGAAAAACCGTATACCTTAGTGGCACACGAGTTTAATTTGGTTTATCTTTTATTTTATCATTTTCTTGATTATCTAGAACATTCGGATTATTAAACTTATTGTACAATTCAATTAGTCCCTTGGCTGCCTTCACCGGATCAAAGGTTCCTCTTTCTCCATATTTTACTTTCACAATGAAATCACCTCGTTGCAGAATATGCATGAAGTTTTTGTTTGGAATCTTGTCTCAACGTATTTTTTTCTTGTTATCATTCCCCATTTTTCTCCTCCTCCCACCGAAACAGTCCGAACTATATAGCAGTATCTTGGAGAAGTGATTTCCCTTTTTAAAATTCCGATAATTGACGATGAACTTTTAGTCAAAATTTGTTTTTAAAACCTTTTTTCCGTAACCATTGTTCAATCAGCGTCCAACTTGCGTTCACCTTCTACACTTTCCATTCAACAATTACCTCACTAAATTTAGAATGAATCCAGTCATTGGTCTGGATGTTGTATATCATAACTCTTAACTATTTAAATTAAGGTAAATACACACACATTATCAATCTACTAAATTACATAACTAATAATCATGTTCAGTTAGATAATATGGAATAATCTTATCTATCATGCAGTAAACTCCAACACCTTCCAGGTACATCTGTTTGAAACATTTGAATGTTTCCTGTATCAGCTACTGTCACATAACAGGTTTTTCCATCAGGACCTCCAAATGTAAGGTTATTACATTTTTTTCCGGTAAGGTGAATTTCGCTTAGAAGATGACCATCAGGTGATATCTTTGCCACCACACCTTTACCAATGCGAGTTACAAACAAATTTCCAGCCATATCACAACGCATCCCATCAAGTCCAAAATCGGTAAATTCTATAAGTAAGCGTTTATTACTTAATTCGTAGTTACTTGATAGATCATATACCCATATTTTTCTTTTCTCTGTTTCATTTACATATAGTTTTTTATCATCAGGGCTCACTTCAATTCCATTAGTCGTTCCCATATTGGTTTCTAATAAATGAGTGACCCCGTTTTTATCAATACGCCATAATTGTCCTGTTGATTCGCTCCAGTTGGGATCACTAGCGAATAAAACACCTTGATTGGTTATCGCTAAATCGTTAGGCTGGTTCATATCAGGGTTATGAGCAAACACCCTTATTTCTTTTGTTTCAATATTAACTGCGAATATATTATGTTTAACATAATCTGCAATGAACAAAGTTCCATTACGGTCAATACGTGTCCCGCTTCCGATACTACCCTTAGGCAGTTCAATAAAGACACTACTATTCCCATTTGGAGTTACTTTGCCAATCGTGCCTGATTTTTTAAAGTTAACAGCGTAAATATTCCCTTTTTTATCACATGAAGGACCTTCTATTCCAGCTGTAAATTTATGTGGTTTCGTTAGCATTTTGCTCTTTAATGATTCAACACCCATGATTTAAATCTCCTTTCCTATTAAAAAAATATTGACAAACTATTAAGCTGTTTTTGTTGAAGTACAGTTTGTCACAATGTCTCATAAGACTTGCATCCCATTTATCTTCAACTTTTTATATTTAACAAATGGAGGAATCCAAAAAACATAACTGTAGTTAGGGTCTTCTACTTCACATTGAACTTGATCGATTCAATTAAAGTAAATTTATAATCCTCGGGAACAACTCGTTTCTTTTAGAATTACATACCTCTGTTCAGCCGGTAGTTTAAATGGCATGACTCATCATGCCATTAGCAGTAAGAATATTGGAGCTATTTATAGCCATTCGATTTCAATCATGACTTCGGGAACCTCTTTTTTTGTATTATGATTTGTAATCGCATTGGTTGAGAACCAGATTTTTTTTATAAACGTTTTAAAGAAAGCATTACAGTTTTCGGAGTCATATGTCTCTATCCTATCTAACATTTCAATAATTTTTTCTAACCGTCGTTGTTCTTCATCTGTATTCTTCAAGTTTTTTAATTGAATATCAACTAATTCAAGCTGTTGCTTAACTTGTTTGATTTGTTCCTCGTTCTCTTCACTCATTACAAGAAATTCACTCTTTCTTATTTCCCCGTCTGCTCTCATTATTGTTAAATTTTTTTGTCTCTTTTCATATCTTTCTAATTGCTTTTCTAATGAGTCCATTTGTGAAAGGAATTTATTTTCTTCATCCGTAATATCAAGAGATTTTAATTTCCGAATGGTCTTTTCAAGATCCTCCTTCTTTTCTTTTACCTTATTAATTACGTAGTCTTCTACAGGAAGATACTTATGTCCCCTATCTCTGCATTTATTATTGCTTATTTTGTAAAAACAAGATTTAATAAAATCAGTTCCGTTACCATCAATTTGGATGTATCTTTTTCTTCCACAGCAATTACAATAAATTAGGTTTTGAAGTCTTCGGGTTGCTTTCCTTTTATTAAAAAAATTTCCTGTTGTGTTTTCTTCAAGTATTTTTTGAACTTCTAACCATTGTTGCTTTGAGATGATTGGTTGATGGGCATTTTCTACAAAAACCTCATCAACAACTCTCCCGTTTACCCTTCTACAAGCTTTGACTACCCCATAATATACAACATTTCTTCTTATTGATGAGATATGAGAAGTCGTTAGAACCTTACCACTTCTACTCCTCCAACCTAGCAAATCTAATTCTTTGGCTATTTCGTTTGCACTAACTCTTTCTAAAGTCTTTTGGAATATGTATCTAATTATTTTTGCTTCATCCTCAACAATGACTAATCTTTGATTTTTGTCCTTTTCATATCCCAAAGGTGCCTTATTACTCATTGTCCATCTTCCTTGTTCTGCTGCTGCCAATCGACCTCGCCCCAAACGCTTTTTAATTTGCTTATATTCAAAATTTGCCATCATTGCTTGGAAAGAAAATAACATTTCATTACTTTCTTGATTTAGATCAATAGCACCCTGTGGTGTTAATATTTTGATGTCATGTGCAATCAACACTGATTTAATTTGTTCAGCATATGCATTGTCACGAGAAATCCGGTCTATATCCATTACCAAAAGATAATCGTATTCATCTAATTTACTTAACAATAAATTCAGCTGAGGTCTTTGTATGTTTACACCACTCGAAATTTCTTGATAAATGTCATATGTCAACTTATGTTGCTTTGCAAGTTTAATTAGAGCATTTCGATGATTTGTTAAGATATCCTCAATATCTAATTGTTCTTCATTCCTAGATAAACGTAAATACATAGCAGCCAACGCCATTTTATAGCCCCCAATGTGTCATATTAAATTCATAACACATAACCAATAAAAATAGAAAATTAACATTTGTGACTTTACCAACGGTACCATATAACGTAATCACGACTATATCTCCTATATTGTATTTGGGCTGCTTTTTTCTCGTCATGTCTCTCTCTCCTTTTCAAGTCGTGATTTTAAGTATGTGACGATAACAGTATATGCGACCCATTACAAAAACGCTTATCACATGAGGTTGTATAATTGAATATTTTTTCATAAAAAAATACACTCCTCTGTAGGAGTGTACATAACACAAATTAAAAATGAATAGTGGTAAAACGATCTGAAAATAGACGTTTCACTCTACTGCTCTTGCATATATAATTCCCATGCACGATCAAAAATGCTCATACTTTCTAATGAACCGCTTAACTCTAAGTATGAACTAACTTCATCATAATCCTCCGATTGTTTTGGAAAACTATGATCTTCATACATTGTTTCCGCCAAGTCGCATAGTTCATCTTTCAATAAAGAAGCACGGTGCTTCATCATATAATGATAAAATGACTTTTTCAATATTATTCCCTACCTTTCTAACTTGGCTACATTATACAAGGCAAACAAGAAAAAAACCAGCATGAAAAATGCTGGTTAAAAATCAAAATAATTTCGCTTTAGTAAACGAGGGCGCTCCATAAGTTCTGTATATGTGACTTGTTTTGGCAAATCTTTCGTATAAATTAAAAAGAGCTGATCTTCAATTTCTTTCACAATAACCTCTGATTGATAATGCATTCCACAAGTTGAACATGCGATACAAGGTGTTTCTTCAATTGTAATTGTTTGTGTTCCATCTGGTAACTCCCAGTAGACAGTATTTACACTTTCAATTGCTTCTTCACCTTCACACCACATACATCTCATACTGCATCTCCCTCAGTTTTTTTACTCTCATTTAATTTTTCCATTTGTGCTTGATATTTTTTATCTTTCAACTCGTCACGCTTTTCACGTTTATCTTTTAATGAAGCATGCGTATTATTTGTTTCATAATCTTTGCGGCGATTCATACGTTGCAAGCCTTCTGGTACAAGATTAAACTTCTTATCGCTCATCAGTGCTGCTATACCAACATCAGAATTCTTTTCTTCATAAGTAGGATAAATTTCTTTGAAATATCCTTCTGCTCTGCCTGCTACATAATTCTCTGGCTCTGGATACGTTGTAATAACACCTTCAAAGTTGCGAAGAACAACTTTGTCAGCACTTTGTGAAATAATATAATTTGGCTGAACAGCAATTTTACCACCGCCGCCCGGTGCATCTACAACAAATGTTGGCACTGCATAACCAGACGTATGTCCGCGTAACCCTTCAATAATTTCAAGGCCTTTAGAAACTGGTGCACGGAAATGGCCAATTCCTTCAGA
Organism: Bacillus bruguierae; assembly: GCF_037104725.1. Taxonomy (NCBI): domain Bacteria; kingdom Bacillati; phylum Bacillota; class Bacilli; order Caryophanales; family Bacillaceae; genus Bacillus; species Bacillus bruguierae. The sequence continues at coordinate 57,702 of NZ_JBAWSX010000006.1, forward strand.
TAAGTCACATTGATAAATATAGTAAGGACGCACGCGAATTTTTACTAAATCGTGCATCAATTTTTTCATAATTGGTACGCTATCGTTAATACCCGCTAAAATAACAGCCTGGTTTCCAAGCGGTACACCTGCATTCGCAAGCATTTCACAAGCAAGTTTAGATTCTTCTGTAATCTCAATAGAAGTATTAAAATGTGTATTTAACCAAACTGGATGATATTTTTTAATGATATTGCAAAGGTTTTCCGTAATACGCTGCGGAAACACAACAGGAGCTCTCGTTCCAATACGGATAATTTCCACATGCGGAATTGCACGTAAATTCTTTAAAATGTACTCTAAAATGTTATCGTTAATGAGAAGTCCATCACCGCCAGAGATTAACACATCACGAACTTGCGGCGTTTCACGAATATAAGCAATCGCTTCGTCTAATTGCTTCTTTGGAACTCCCATTCCAATTTGTCCACTAAAACGACGACGTGTACAGTAACGACAGTACATAGAACATTGATTTGTTACTAGGAAAAGAACACGATCTGGATAACGATGTGTTAATCCTGGAACTGGTGAATCTTCATCCTCATGAAGCGGATCTTCTAAATCGTACTTCGTTTTATATAATTCCTCTGAAATCGGTACAGATTGCATACGAATTGGACAACGTGGATCATCTGGATTCATAAGGGATGCATAGTATGGTGTAATGTTTAATGGGATTGTTTTTGTTGAAATTTTAACACCTTCTTCTTCTTCCGGTGTTAAATTAATTACTTTCTTTAAATCATCTAATGTTTTAATTGTATTTGTTAACTGCCAAATCCAATCATTCCATTGCTCCTCTGTAACATCTTTCCATAATTCAATCTCTTTCCAATGACGTTCTGGTTTATATACGTCGTGTAACATTGCCATTCCCCCTTTTTCAAACGCTCACTATTTATTAAAGCAATAATCATGCCAACTTTAACGGTTACGTCTAGATTTTGATTCCTTTCTATTCGTACAACCTTGACTATTACAAGCTTCTTGACTATAAAAATATCGTTTTATTCGAAAGAAAAATAAAAATACCCCTTTAAAAAACAGAATTTTCTTTACTTTTATATATGTAAGCGCTCATTTATTCGTGCAAATGCACAAAAAGCTGCCGATTATTCGGCATATTTCGCATATTTATTTAATTTATACTGCAAAGTTTGTCTTGGAATACCTAACAACTTTGCAGCTTGTAAAACATTCCCTTTCGCTTCTAACATCGCTTGTTCAATCAACTCTTTTTCCGTTTTGTAAAGCGCTTCCCGAAGCGGTAATATTGGCTGTTTTTGCGGATGTGGCATTTGCCGAAACGAACGTGGCAAACAAGATAACGTTAGCATTTTCCCTTCTGCTACAATGACCGCATGCTCAATCATATGCTTTAATTCACGTACATTACCTGGCCAATGATACTGAAGCAATCTCTCTTTTGCATCTTCACCTATACCAATCACATTCTTTTTATATTCTTTGTTATAAGCCTTCAAAAAGTACGGGGCTAGCAATAAAATATCTTCCTTTCGCTCGCGAAGCGGCGGAATAAATAAAGAAAACACATTTAATCGATAATATAAATCTGTACGAATTTTATTTTCACGAAGGCACTCATCTGGAGGTTGATTCATTGCTGTAATTACGCGTACATCAACTTTTCTTGTTTTATTATCACCGATGCGGCGAATGATACCATCTTCTAATACACGAAGCATTTTTGCTTGTAAATCTAACGGCATCGAATTGAGTTCATCTAAAAATAATGTGCCACCGTCCGCAAGCTCAAATAAACCTGCGCGCTCTATGGCACCTGTATAGCTGCCTTTTGTTGTTCCAAACAGCAAGCTCTCAAGTAATGATTCTGGCAAGGCAGCACAGTTTTGAGCGATAAACGCGTTATTTCTTCTTTTCGATGCTTCATGTATTGCTTGTACAAATAGCTCTTTTCCCGTTCCTGTTTCACCGTAAATAAGTACGTTCGCATTAGTAGTCGCAACCTTTTGCGCCAGCTGTTTCGTCTGTAAAAAGCGCTTATCATTCGTTATAATCGTATCAAATGCTACATGTCTGTATGGTGCTTTTCTCGCTGGTGATCGCTTCATTTTCGACTGCAAGTCAGCAATTTTTTCTGTCAACTTTTGCATAGTAGAATAATCTTTTGCAATTTCAACAGCGCCAGCAATGCGTCCTTCTATAAAAATCGGTAGCGTTGTATTCACCGTATAAACATCTTCTCCACTTTGATTTTGGTATCGCTGCACTTGATGCAGGATTGGCTTTTTCATTTGCAATACCTTTAACAGTGTACTCGTTTCTGGTGTTAACGAAGGAAATGCCTCTAATAAATACTTACCAAGTACATCTTCTACATTCGATCCATCATGTTTTGCTGCTACTGTGTTATAAAAAATAGTAACTCCATTTTCATCTACCGCGTGAATGGCTTCATCAATGCTACTTAAAATCGCTTCAATCACTTCTTGTGTTGAAATCGCCAGCAACGTACTCTCCTCCTTTGCTCAAAAATCAGCAATTATTGTGCCAGATTTTGAGCACCTACCGCTAAAATGAAACTCCCATCAGCGAGGACTTTTTCTCCCCCACTTATGGAAGTTGAACAAATTGATTCTTTTCGAACCTTTATTTCTCTCTTATACTATGTACTAAATACGGGATAAATCCTTTGCCCAAACGTTCATATCCTCTAACTTATCAAAAATATAACAGTTATTTGCGAGCCGTCCTGTGTACGTATATCCAAGCTGATAAAATGCTGCGTTCATACCAAATGAAAGTGCCCGTGCGATTGTATACGAACAAAAAATACCTCTCTCTTGCAGTTCTTCTTCTAACTTCATAAGTAAACTTTTCATAAAACCATGCTTTCGATACTCTGGTAATGTTGCGCAATTTGTTAGTTCTGCATTTCCTTCTTTTACATTCATTTCTGCTGAAGCGGTGCTTATAATCTTTCCTTCCGTTTCATACACATAATAAATCGTATCTTCCTTCATCGTTTTCACAATATAATCGACTTTATTCAAAGGTGTTGGATAAATCTCAAATACTTTTCCAAATACGTCTGCAAGCTGCTTTGCATCTTCTTCTGTCGCTTTTCGCAAAACAAACTGTGCTGGTATTTCTTTTTCTATTACTTTCTTCGCAATTACACCACTTACAATTTCATCTTCCTTCACCCACTGCACACTATTTCGGCGTTCATCATCCCGATATTTCACCATAAAATATGCATCATGCCCCTGGAAGTATTGCGGAATACTTGCTTCTAATATAAAGCCAAGAGAGAGCCACTCAGAAACGTGCTCTCTCTTTCCTTTTATAATTAATTTCGTGAAAGAATGAGAGTTTGCGAGTTCTTCAACTTTATACATTACTTGTTCGACATTTCCCTTATAATGGTCAACTCGAATACGTTTATTAAAATAATCTAACGTGCCTTCTACTGTATAGTACTTCGTCTGTTCTGCAAATTCTTCGTAATATTTCATTTGTCCACCTCGCACCAATCTAGCAGTGTGCATGCAATAATTTTTGCTGCTGCGATCATTTTATCAATTTCAATATATTCATTTGGATAATGTGCGACTTTCGTTTCACCTGGACCAAACACGATAGTTGGAATATTTGCGATTTGTGTAAATAAGCCTCCATCTGTTCCCCACGGTGATGCCTCAATAATTGGCTCTGTACCTTCAATATGTACAAAATTGCCCTTTAGCGTCGTCATAAGCGGATGTTTTTCTTCTAATTCACCAGGAACCCACCTTGCGCCAAACCATTCTACTTCTACTGGATGTTTTGCAAACCATGGATCTACCTGATTTAACTGTCCTATCCAATTTTCAAATTCTATTTTTGCCTCTTCCATACTTTCATTTGGCGCAACACCATATCTTCCTTCTAAAGTAAGAAAATCTGGTACAGAGCTTGGCCAGCTGCCACCTTCAATTTTCCCGATATTAATCGGAATTGGAATCGGGATTCCTTTATATAAAGGATCTGTAATCCGTTCATTTCGTTTTTCTTCTAGCTTTCTCACATGCCTCACAACAAGCATGCTTTTTTCAATAGCACTTACACCTTCATAACGTGTCCCACCATGTGCAGCTTTCCCTTTTACGAATAAACGAAACCACATTGAACCTTGTTGTTTCGGGAAAAATTTCATATTCGTCGGCTCTGGGATAATCACACCATCTGCCTCGTAGCCTCGTAAAAGTGCTGCAAGCGTACCTGCGCCGCCGCTCTCTTCTTCTATTACACTTTGAAAATATACATCTCCCTTTAGAGAAATGCCTGTTGCTACAATTGCTTCGATTGCCAGCATGAGCGATACATTACCACCTTTCATATCGGTTGTACCGCGTCCGTATATACGATTCCCAATTTGTTCTCCTGCATACGGATGATGCTCCCACTGATTCACATCGCCTTCAGGCACAACATCAATATGACCATTTAAAATCATCGACTTTCCGCCGCCGCTTCCCTTTAACGTTGCTACAATATTAGGACTATCGTTAAAACTTGTACGCGGTGAGACGAAATACGGATGATCTTTCATTTTCGTAAACGACGGCTCCCAAATATCCAAATCTAAACCAAGCTCACGAAGCTTTTCAATTACAACTGCCTGTGCTCCGCTTTCATCTCCACTCGTACTTTTTTCTTGAATTAAACGTTTTAATAATTTCACACTCATATTTTCATGACTTTCAATATATTCACACACCTGTTTTTTATATTGCTCCAATTGTTACATCTCCCTTCAGTCAATCACTAGTAAAGACGGACTTACATGAAAAGCAGCTTCTGTGCATTTTTTTACATCTTCTACTGTGTACGGACTCATTAATTCTTGCAGCACTAGTCCTTCCGGTGTTACTTCCATTACTGCCATATCTGTAATAATTACGTCTACACATCGTTTTGATGTAAGCGGAAGCGTACATTCTGAAACAATTTTTGATTTTCCGTATTTATCGACATGATTCATGACAACAACAACACGTTTTGCCTTTTGCGCTAAATCCATGGCACCACCTATTCCCGGTACACGCTTACCTGGTACAATCCAGTTTGCTAAGTCACCTTTTTCACTTACTTGCAGTGACCCGAGAATGGTAATATCAAGTAATCCTTTTCGAATCATCCCAAATGCTGTGCTACTATCAAAATAACTAGCTCCGGCAATAATTGATGTCGGCAAGCCAGCCGCATTACATAAATTTTCATCCTCTTCGCCTTTTACAGGTGTTGGTCCCATACCAACGATACCGTTTTCCGCATGAAACATAACATGCATATCATCTGGCAAGTGATTCGGAATAAGAGATGGGATGCCGATCCCCAGATTCACAATCATTCCGTTTTGAATTTCCTTCGCAGCACGCTTTGCAATTTTATTGCGAACATCTACTCCCATGCCCATTTCCAATTCACTCCTCCCGATGGAACGATATAATCAACAAATACACCAGGCGTTATAATCTCTTCTGGATCGAGTTCCCCAAGAGGAACAATTTCTTCAGCCTCTACAATCGTAATATCTCCAGCCATTGCGACATGTGGATTCATATTGCGTGCACTTTTATCAAACACGAGGTTTCCAAACGGATCTGCTTGTTTCGCAAACACGATGGACACTTCTGCGGTTAATGCGGTTTCAATCAAATATGTCTTCCCATTTATTTCAACTGTTCGTTTTCCTTCTTCTACAATTGTATCCATTCCAACATCAACAAGAACACCACCTAGTCCGACTCCTCCAGCTCGAATTCGTTCTGCCAATGTACCTTGAGGGGAAAATTCAATTTGCAATCTCCCTTCATTTAACTGCCGTCCTGCATTTGGGTTTGAACCGATATGCGATGTAATTAATGACTTTACACGCTCATTTGTCACAAGGCGACCAATTCCCACATCAGGAAAACCAGTATCATTACCGATTAAATGTAAATCATGAATTCCTTTATCTAAAATCGCTTGAATTAAAGAGGGAGGGGAGCCAATGCCTCCAAACCCTCCAAACATAAGCGTCATCTCATTATGAAAATATGGCATAACATCTTGTATTGTTTTTAGCTTTTTAAATGTATTTGTAATAGTTGTCATGCGATACTATGCCCTCCTTTTTGTGTCATTTCCTCTACACTCTTCGCAAAAATATGAAGTAGTTCATCCAGCTCTGCATATGTAGTCGTAAGCGGCGGCGCAACTAACAATGCACTATCTTCCTTACCCGCTTGCCCTGATACAGCTTGGTATAAAAGAAGACCATTTTTCGCCGCAACCGAAATAAGTTCAGATGCTTTTGTAAACGGTTGCAATTCTACTCCAATCAGAAAACCTTTCCCGCGTACATCAGCAATAATTGTCGATTGTTGCTGCATCTTTTGCAAACCTGCAATTAAATATTTCCCTTTTTCAGCAGTTTCTTCTGGCAAATGGTGCTTTTCTGTATATTCAATTACCGCTAAAGCTGTTGCTGCAGAAAGTGGATTTGCGCTCAATGTATGCCCACTCATCACAGAACGGGACCCCCGTAAAATCGGTTCCATCACACGATCACTTACCATCGTTGCAGCAATTGGCGCATAGCCAGCTGCTAACCCTTTTCCGAGCGTCATAATATCCGGCTGGACACCCCAGTGTTCCATCGCAAACCATGCTCCAGTGCGGCCAAGTCCTGTCATAACTTCATCAGCAATAAATAAAATATTATAATGCTCACAAATATCCTTAATCACCTTATAATAATCTTTCGGTGGTACAACAGCTCCCCCAGCTGCACCGATAATCGGCTCCGCAATAAACGCTGCAATATGCTCTGCTCCAATACGTTCAATGGATCGCTCTAACTCTGTTGCGCACGAAAGTTGACATGTCGGATACACCTTTTGGACTGGACAACGGAAACAATACGGGGCTGGTAATGTCGGGTAATCTTCCAATATGGAAACAAAACGTTGCCTACGCAGCGGATGCCCAGACATGGATAATGCTCCCATCGTAATTCCGTGATAACTCATCCAACGCGATAAAATTTTATGTTTCCCTTGAATACCGCGTTCTTGAAAATGTTGAATTGCAATTTTCATTGCCGTTTCATTTGCCTCTGTACCGCTATTCACGAAGAAGCTCCAATTTAAATCCCCCATATTTAAGTCGCTCAGCTTTTTTGCGAGCTTCTCTGCCGGTTCGCTCGTAAACTGCGAACGATACACAAAGGCAATCTCCTCCGCTTGCTGCTTAATAACTTCTGCAATCTCCGTTACGCCATGTCCGATACTTGCTGTAATCGCTCCTGACGAACCATCAAAATATTTGTTGCCGTTTTGATCATATAAGTAAACACCTTTCCCGTGTGAAATCATCGGATACGGTTGACCAACAAGTGGCTTAATTAAGTAATCACGCATGACGTTCCCCCCGTTTCTTCAACTCATATATAAATATGTAGAAAATCAATTCTTCTTTCATAAAAAAATTCTCTGCCTAGGCAGTGATTCTATTAAAAAGTCATTATTATAGAATATAAAAATAAATGCATAAAAACAAAATAGAAAGAAATTTCAGAAATAATAATCTATAAATCAACAATATTCTCTCTAATCCCCCCCATCCAAGCGAAACCAGCAACTAAAAATCTTCTTACTCCTCTCTTCTAAAATATCATTTAAAATGAAAATATGTTGCTAATGTGTAAACTTCGACAGCACTCTGAGGATTTTCCTTCTTGCTTCTTCATTTTGTTTCATATACTTTCAAACAAATTTAGACAAAATTTTCATAAAAAGAAACTCGTCCTATGATAAGACGAGTTTCTTCTATAAACATATATTATCCTACTACAACTTCTTCTCTTTTTTCTGTTTTCCTTGTTAAATGTTCTACGATATTACGAGCAATTTGAACACCGCATGCACTTGCTTGTGCGAGTCCGCGTGTAACTCCAGCGCCATCTCCGCCTAAGTATAGGCCGGAAATTTCGGATTCAAAATGTTCGTTTAGTTTTGGTCTTGCGGAGTAGAATTTCGCTTCTACACCGTAAAATAATGTATGTTCAGATGCAATACCTGGTGTGACATGATTCAATGCTTCTGTCATTTCAATTAAGCTTTTCATTGTATTGTATGGCAATACAAGACCTAAGTCTCCTGGTACTGCTTCTTTTAATGTTGGCTCAAGAAACCCTTCTTGAATACGCTTCGGCGTAGAACGACGACCTTTTAAAATATCTCCATACTTTTGTACCGTAACTCCACCCATTGAAATACGATTTGCTAAGCGTGATACTTCATGTGCGTATTCGTTCGGCTGATCGAACGGTTCAGAAAATTGATGTGATACTAAAAGCGCAAAGTTTGTATTATCACTTCCTAGCACAGGATCTTTATATGCATGACCATTCGCTGTCATAATACCAGAGTGATTTTCAACAACAACATGACCAGACGGGTTACTACAGAATGTGCGTACTCGCGTTCCGACAGATGTGTTGAATACGAATTTTCCTTCATAGAGATGCTTATTTATTTCTTCCATTACGATATTTGAAGTTTCAACGCGAACACCGATGTCTACTTGATTCGTGCTCATTTTTAAACGGCGTTTTTTCATAATTTTTGTGAGCCAAGCAGATCCATCACGCCCTGGTACAATGACTACTTTTTTCGCTGATAGTATTGTTCCATCTTTTAAAACAATTCCACGTACAGTATGTTCATACTCTGCTTTTTCAGTTACGATGTCGTCTACTTCCACTTTAAATTTCATGTCAATTTTCTCTTTTAAATATTCAAAAATGCTTTTTAAAATTTCTAAGTTTTGTTCTGTTCCTAAGTGACGAACTTGTGCACGCAATAGTTTTAATCCTGCTGCATAAGCACGCTTTTCAATATCACGAACTTCATCCGTTAATGGATCTGTAATTGATGTAGTTGCACCGTGTGCTAAGTTAATTTCATCTACATATTTGATTAAGTCCAATACTGTCGATGGAGATAAATAATCTGTCATCCAACCACCGAATTCACTTGTAATGTTAAATTTACCATCTGAATATGCTCCTGCCCCGCCGAAGCCATTTGTGATTGAGCATGCTGGTAAACATCCTGCATACTCTTTCTTTCCAGCAGCAGGCGGACATTTCGTTATTTTCTTCTGAAGAATCGGACAATTGCGCCGATAAATATCATGTCCTTTATCAATTAATAGCACTTTTGCATCTGGCATTTTACCAATTATTTCATAGCAAGCGAAAATTCCCGCAGGACCTGCACCTACAACAATTACATCATAGTTCGTATTCATATATTCATTCCCCCATTGCATTCCTTAGAAAACCCTTACTAAAGGTAGCATGTTCCATTTGGAATGTCAACAAAACGAACGAACGATTTTCATAAACCCTATTTAAACGTTCGTGAAAAATCCGTTTTTTATGTATATGGAATTAAAAAAAGCATTAAAAACAAGAAAGAACCGATTAATCCATCCCGTACCACTGAATAGCAAGACCCCCACCTCAAGATTAAAAAAGGCAAAGAAACTAGGTGGAGGATAACTGCTGGCATGCGCCCGATTGGGCAGGCTTTCCATCAGTGAAGGATGAAGCTCTCTACTGATGGAAGTTTCACTTTATTATTAATCGGTTCACCATGACGCTCTTTCTGCATAACTAGAAGCGTACGCAAGTAGCTCCAATAATAATTAATAAAATAAACAACACAACAATGATCGCAAAGCCATAACCATATCCACAGCCTCCAGCGCCATATCCACCGTAGCCATATCCACAGCCATAACCTGGATATCCTCCACCGTAACCCCACATAGTTTTTCACTCCTTACATCCATTTAAAATAGTTTACATTCACAAAATATGTAGGACAAACATCTATTTGTATGTGTGTTTGCCTAGAAATAAAAAAAATCTCCAGCTTAGCTAGAGATTTCATCTCCTTAAAGATTAGCAAGACTTTTTTGCATACCTTCTCATTGTACATGCATATAGTTGTAATAATGATAATAGAGGGAGGCAAATCAATGAATTCATCTGAAGTAGAAAAATATGCCCAGCAAGCTGCAATGTATAAACAACTTGCTTGTTATTACAAATATACAAATCCGCAAAAATATATAGAGGTATACTTAAGACACTATGAGGCGATGAAACAACTTGTACAAGCTTACGAGCAAAGCCGTGTATCACCACCGTATTCAAGCGAGCAAGCATTGCCCTCTTACATTCGAATCTTACACGCTTCTCCTGATTCATCTGCCATTGATATTGTTATAAATGGACAAAAAGTAGTAAAAAACATTTCGTTTAAGCAATATAGCCCATATCTTTCACTTACACAAGGGCAATACCGCGTTGATATCGTACCTGCTGGCGGGGAAACTCCCATCTTTTCAACTCTCACTCCTGTAATGGGAAATCATACATATACTCTTGCAGCAGTTGGTAATGTTAATAAACTGCAACTGTTAAATTTAACTGATAATACACCTCTTCCATATGGACAAACAAAAATACGATTCGTTCATTTATCTCCTGATGCACCTCAAGTAGATGTAGCTTTAAAGGATGGGGAAAAACTGTTTGAAAAGGTTTCATTTAAACAATCAACAGATTATTTACAAGTGAGTCCTGGCGTAGCAGATATAGAAATAGCTGCTGCAGGAACAAAAAACATTATATTAACAATTCCTGAGGTGAAAATTGAGGCAAATAAGATTTATACGGTTGTTACGCTTGGTTATGCTCATAAATCTCCAAAATTGGAAAGTTTATTTTTGACAAATTAAATTTTCTGCAAATACTAAAAACCAGAATAGAAAAAATAATCAATTTATTTTATAATTTTATAGTAATCTATATATTTTCAGGAGGTTGCTCATGACTCATTTTGAAGAAAATTTAAAAAAGTACGCGCAATTAGTTATACAAGTTGGGATTAATATTCAGAAAGGACAAACTCTCGTTATCCATGCACCTATTACATCTTCTCGCTTAGTTCGTGAATTATCAAAGCAAGCCTATAAATCCGGAGCAAAAAATGTCCATGTCGAATACTCCGATGAAGATTTAACGTTAATTAAATACTTACATTCACCACTAGAAGGTTTGAAGGAATTCCCCCACTGGAAAGCAAAAGGGCTTGTTGAATTAGCGAAAAACAATGCTGCTTTTTTATATATTGCTGCATCTAATCCTACTCTTTTTCAAGACATTGATGCAGAAAGACTTGCAATTGCTATGAAAACAAATGCCTCTGGTATGAAGGAACTTAACGAATATCGAATTAATAGTCAATGTAGTTGGTCAATTATCTCTATGCCAACCATTGAATGGGCCTCTCAAATCTTCCCTGAACTCGATGCCAAAGAAGGTGTCAATAAATTATGGGATCTTATCTTTAAAACTACAAGAGTAACTGATGATAACCCTATACAGGCATGGCAAAACCATATTCAATTATTAAATAGTAAAGCACATCATTTAAATGAGAGAAAGTATAAAAAACTACATTATAAATCTGACAAAACAGATTTAACAATCGAACTTCCTAATAACCACAAATGGTTAAGTGCACAATTTCAAAATAAATTACATACTCCATTTATACCGAACATGCCAACAGAAGAAGTATTTACTGTCCCATTAAAAAAAGGGGTAAACGGTGTAGTAAGGAGTACAAAACCCTTAAATTACGGTGGCACATTAATTAATAATTTCTCTCTGACTTTCCGTGAGGGAAAAGTTATAGATTGTTCAGCTGAAACCGGCTATGAAACTTTGAAAAAATTACTGGAAACAGATGAAGGAGCTCTGCATTTAGGAGAAATTGCGCTCGTCCCACACGATTCACCTATCTCGAATACAAACGTTATCTTTTTCAACACATTATTTGATGAAAATGCATCCTGTCATCTCGCATTAGGCAATGCACTTCCTATGTGTATTCAAAACGGTATTAATATGAGTAAAGCAGAGCTTCAAGAAAACGGATTAAATGATAGTATTACTCATGTTGATTTTATGATTGGATCTGCCAACCTCGATATTGATGGCGAAACATCAAGTGGAAAACTTGAGCCTATCTTTAGAAAAGGGAATTGGGCATTTTAATTTTTGTGTCAAAACATAAAGTGAAACTTCCATTTAACAAAAACACACCGTTCAAAATGAGAACGGTGTGTTTTTAAATGTAACAAACTACCACACTATGGCATTTCTTAAAAAATATATAAATCCATTTTCATTTTTCGACACACATGTCGCTGCTACACACAGCCAGATGCTCTCGCCCCTCTTAAAAAGAAAGACGTTCTTATGTGGCTTTTCAGCTTGTATATATAATCGATACAATGATCTACATCTCTACTATATACATTTATTACTTTTCAAACGAAATATGAAATTCTGTCCACTCTTTTGTTGACTTACATGTAATGAATCCTTTATGTTTCTCCACAATTTGTTTACAAACAAATAAACCAATCCCAGTTCCTAACTTTTTTGTAGTTACAAATGGTTCAAATATTGTTTCTATATTTTCCTGCGGAATCATTGGTCCATTATTTTTAATAAAAATATGTATTAACTCTTCATCTTCACACACATCAATAACAATTCTCTTACTTTCTTCTATTCCTTCAAGAGCGTCGATAGAGTTCATTAAAATATTTAAAAACACTTGCCTAACTTCACTTCGATATCCCATAAATGATATTGGATGCGACAAATTTTTCTCGATAGAAACATTTGCATTTACTAAACTCGGATATAAGAATTGGATAATATCATGAAATAAATCATTCAACCAAAATTTTTCTGCTTCATTCCATATTTCTTTTTTTGACACAAGTAAAAACTGAGAAATTCTAAAATTTAATTGATCAAGCTCATGCGAAATAATATCTAAATACGGGAGATGCGGTTGATCCGATTTTAACAACTTTACAAATCCCATAATAGATGTTAATGGATTACGAAACTCATGAACAAAACTTGCTGACATTTGTCCTAATATTGTCAATCTCTCTTTATGCGTTTCGTTAATGAATTTTTGCTTTTCCTCCAAATTTTTCGATATAATTTCTGAGTATTTCAAAACCGTATAATAAATTAAACGATCAAAACAAATATGTATTTTTGCCATGATTGGTTTCAATTCACGAGCACTCACATCTAATTCACACATTGCTTCAAATAATTCATTCCGTCCGACATTCGCATTATAGACAAAGTCACCAATATTTGCATCTGCCCCCGCGCGCTCAATGGCAATTTTCTCACATAATGGTCTAATAAGTTCAATACCTTTCTCACTCATAATAAGCTCAATCATTAATGATAACAATTTTTCTCCGTTTTCATTAATTTCTTGTCTAAAAGGATCATTTTCTGAAATAATAATTTTGTTTTTCCAGTTCTCTACGAATAGCTGTTTATTCATTTCTAAGTACGTACAAAACATTTTACTAATATCTTTATCGATCGGAAAAACCCCCATTCCCTCCATCTCCATACGAAAAACACCCTATATATTTTGAATATTAACACAAAAAACATTTTTCGTTAAGATACTATTGTCACATTTTGTTATTTCATGTTGATAAAATTTTTCAATATAGTATGTGAAATTATTTTTTTTTGCATCCTTTTCATTTTTTTCATACAATAGAAACAAGAAAGGTGTGAAAAAAATGGTAAATAAAAATGTGGAAGACTATCTTCAAGAAGGCATTCACGGGCAAAAACAAAACAAGCCTGAAGAGCGTAACATGTTTTTAAGCACATTGCGTGAACGTGTGGAAATTGCATTAACGATTGGACAGGTAATGCAAACGAACGTTTATTCAGAAATTAAAAAAAGTATGGGTTCTTCTCAAGGATTAACATTGTATGTGAACGGTAACATCGCATATCCACATTTATCTAAATACATTAAATTAGCAAATGAAAAACAAGTGCCGTTTACAATTGTACAAAATAAAGATGCAAATACACCAATTGGACTTGTACTCGCACATAATACAGCAGTTGAAAAAGAACATATTTATGTGGAAGATGAGATTTATAAGCAAGAGATGAACTGACAAAATACGCCTGGCCTCTAACCGGGCGTATTTTTTACGATAAAGTAAAACTTCCATCAGTGGGGGTTTTCTTCATCCCCCACCTATCTTCTTTGCTTTTCTCTAAATCTTGAGGTAGGGATCTTACTGTCCGCGAATAGCGGGATAAACAAAAAACCTTCCCATATAGGAAAAGGTTATGAACTGACTTGTTCTTGAAGTGAGACATGTTGCTTTGCAACTTCTACAGGCTGCATTGCAAGCTGCTTCGTCACTTCAATTTGTTTAATGTAATGACCATCTAATTCAACAATACGAAACTTATAATTTTCAATATCAATACTATCACCTTGTTCAATTTCAAGATGTTCTGTTAAAATCCAGCCTCCAATTGTATCAACGTCTTCATCATCAATTGAAAGTCCTAACAATGCATTAACTTCACTAACAAGTACTTTTCCTTCTAAAATTGTTTTTGTTTCGCTAATGCGCTGAATTTCTGGCTTTTCATCTGTATCAAATTCATCTTGTATGTCGCCAACAATTTCTTCTAATATATCTTCAACTGTTACAAGTCCAGACGTTCCGCCGTACTCATCCACTAAAATTGCCATATGTGTGCGTTCGCGCTGCATTTTTACAAATAGATCATGAATAGCGATGGATTCAATAATTTGAATAATCGGACGGGCATACTGTGCAACAGTTTCTTTATTTGTCCCATCATGTTTCACAAAATCTGTGAAAATATCTTTAAAGTTTACAAAACCGATAACATGATCCTTATCTCCATCAATGATAGGATATCTTGTATACTTCTCATTTGACATCATTTTCATTGCTTCCGTAACAGATTGCTCTTTTTCTAAAATTACCATTTCTGTACGCGGAACCATAATTTCTTTCGCAATTCGATCGTCAAATTCGAAAATTTTATTTACATATTTATATTCTGATTGATTAATTTCACCATTTTTATAACTCTCTGATACAAGCATACGTAACTCTTCTTCTGAATGTGCTGCTTCATGCTTCTGCATTGGTTTAAGCCCAACCATTCTCGTAACAATACGCGCGGAACCATTCAATGTCCAAATAAACGGATATGCAAGTCGGTAGAAAGAAATAAGCGGTCTTGCAATTGCTAAACTAATCCCTTCCGCCTTTTGAATTGCCAACGTTTTTGGAGCTAACTCACCTACCACAACATGAAAAAAGGTAATAAACATAAAAGCTAAAAAAACCGATAAGACAGTTGCTACCGAGGGAGGCACCTCCAATCTTGCAAAAATCGGATCAAGCATACGTTTAACCGTCGGTTCCCCTAGCCATCCAAGGCCGAGCGCTGTCACTGTAATCCCTAGCTGACACGCTGATAAATACTCGTCTAAGTTTGTAATGACTGTTTTCGCAGCAATTGCACGTTTATTTCCTTCTGCAATTAAATAGTCGATGCGCGAGCTCCTAACTTTGACAATTGCAAATTCAGACGCAACGAAGAAAGCAGTTAAGGCAATTAAAACAATCACCATACTTATACTAAATATGTCCAAATACGTTTCCTTACTCACCTTGTAAGTAAGGAAGCCACCTCCTAATTGTTTTATTCTAAAGAAAAAACTTCTCTAACAATCTTACAAGTTTCTACACTAATAATCACCTTTTATACATTATATGCATGCATAAAAAAGATATTTACGTTTATGATAACGAAACTTATACTCTCCGTCAAATAAGAGAAACAGCTGAAATTATATACATACAAATTAAAAAGTCGACATAAAAAACTTCTTTCTTTTTAGGCGGCGAGAGCATCTAGCCATGCATAGAGGCGGTCAGGGCCTTTTTCTGCCACATGCAAGGTTTAAAAACAAAAGGAGAAAGTAAGTAGCGGTCATGTTGTATTCTGCATAGATGCGACTTATAAAGAAAAGCGGAAGCGGCTCGCTCAGAACAAGAGGGGGATGGAGCTTCTGACATAGAGGCGCTTTTTGCCTTGGCGGAAGACGCGAAGCCACCGACTGTTTAGCCCCGTTGGCTAAGGTTCCTTCACACAGAAGGGGTTTTTTACCTTCTTGTGTGGAAGGTTCCTAGACATGAGGGCCTAGGAGGCAGAGCTAGACAAGATGCCGAAAAATTAAAATGGATTTATATAGACAATTTTTTTATTTTCGGGATATTTCCTTCCTAAAAAAATTATTTTTGTGAAAAAGCACTTTCTTTGCCGATTTCTCACTTCTTTTGTCAAGCATGCAGGGAACAAAAAAGCTATCACGAATCCTTCTAACAATAAGACGTAGGAGGGATTATTGTGGAATATAAAACGCCGATGATTGCCAAAACGTTAAGTATTAGTCCAAAAGCTGTCATCCGCCTTGCGCAGCAAATTGGATTAGAATTAAAAAAGAATAAATTTGGACACTATGTTTTTTACGAAAAAGATTTACAGCAAATGCTTGAATTTCAGCGCTCTACATCAAGTCACGAACATAAACTCCCTTCCAATCCTGCTGCTGAGGCAGCACCATCAAATGAAATGCAACAATTTATAAAAGAATTAAAACATATTTCCCTACGATTAGATCGTCTAGAAGAAAAATTACAAGAAAAGGCAGACGATGTTGTAAGCTATCAATTGTTACAGCACCGTAATGAAATAGAAGAAATGCATGCAAAAATTGAACAATTAGAAGCGGCACTTAAACGAAAAGAACCTATCTATATTACCCCAGAAGTCGCAGCATCAAAACAAGAAGAAAAACCAAAACGACGTAAAATGATTTTGAATATTTTTGGATTTTAATATTCTGTAATAAAAAAGGTGATGTTCATCGAACATCACCTTTTTTATTATGATAACATCGTTTTCATATCTTCTTCTGCTGTTGTAATGAGTTGTAAACGAAATGCGTCTTGTAACACTTGTAGTACACCTGGTGATATAAACTCCGGTGCTTTCGGACCGATACGAATATCTTGAATACCAAGACTAAATAATCCGAGTAAAATGGCTACAGCCTTTTGCTCAAACCAAGACAATACAATGCTGACTGGTAACTCATTCACTTCACATTGAAATGCTTCCGCTAAAGCGGCTGCAATTTTCACTGTTGAAATCGAATTATTACATTGTCCGAGATCAATATAACGCGGTATATTCGTTCCTGGCACAAAGCCATAATCTACGTCATTAAATCGAAATTTCCCACAAGATGTCGTTAAAATAACTGTTTCTGGTGGTAAGGATGTTGCTAATTCACGATAATATTCCCCGCCTTTTCCAGGTGCATCACAACCAGCAATGACGAAGAAACGTTGAATTTTACCAACTTTCACCGCATCAATAATTTCCGGTGCAAGCGATAATACGGTTTCATGGTGAAATCCCGTTGTTAATTGTTCTTCTGACTCCATTTGTACATCTGGAAGTTCCAGCGCCGTTTCAATAAGCGATGTAAAATCATTATTTTCAATTTTGCGTACTCCCTCTAATCCTGCAACATCGTAGGAAAAGAAGCGATTTGCATATGTTCCTTTGATTGGCATCACACAATTTGTCGTTGCTAATATAGCTCCTGAAAATTTTTCGAATAAACGACGCTGATCATACCAAGCCTTTCCGATATTCCCCTTTAAATGCGCATATTTTTTCAACTGGGGATAACCATGTGCCGGCAGCATTTCAGAATGTGTATAAATATTGATACCTGTTCCTTCTGTTTGCTTTAATAACTCTTCTAGCGCAAACAAATTATGTCCTGTAACAACAATTGCTTTCCCATAAGCGCGATTTTGTGTAATTTGTACTGGTTCTGGCACTCCGAAATGATCAGTATGTGCCTTATCAAGTAATTCCATCACGCGAATCGCGGCTTTCCCAACTTTCATTGCCATATCTAAATGTTCTTGTTCATTAAAGTTTGAATTTGTTAACGTCATATATAACGCTTCGTGCGTTACTGCATCTACAAATGGGTCTGTGTATCCAAGCTGTGCTGCATGGGTACGATAGGCAGCAATTCCTTTTAAAGCAAAGACGATAATATCTTGTATACTTGCAATGGTTTCATCTTTTCCACAAACTCCGATAATTTTACATCCTCCGGTAGGCGTTTGTTCACATTGATGACAAAACATCATTCCCATCCCCTCTCTAGCAATCTTTATAGTGTAAGCGTAATACAAATCGCTATCGAAAGATGTGATGATAATCACATGGAATGATGCAATTTTGTGACAATTTTTATCTTGTTAACATAATATTTTTACTGTTCTCTTTAATCAATGCTTGTGCATGTGCATTTCCTTGAATCACATCACGAAATTCCTTCAAAGAATACATATGCGTCAATCCCTTCATAACATGAATACGAACTGGTACACCTTGTAGTTCATCATTAACAGTCAATGCTTCATCGATTGGCTCAATTGGAAATCCTAATGAACGTAAGTACATATACATACGCTTTGTTACAACCGCAATATACCACTCCGCCTTTACTTCTAACGCATGTATAAATAAAATCGTCGCAAGTTGTTTAAATTGTCCACGACCGCGAGATGTTTTTGCAATACTTAACTTTCCAATTTCGTACACGTTTTTTAACCCTTTTATATATTCACTTTCAGAAAACGGATAAAAAAACTCGGAATTCGATTGTTCAGGTGTTGTATAATGTATACATTCAACCGTTCCGATATAATGATTGTCTTCTATCAATAAAAATCTTGAAGGTGTTAAATTTCGTTCTACAAACATTAAGTTTCGTTCTTCACAAAAATCTCCCCATAATTGTTCGAACCAAAAATGTTCTTCCTTTGTTTGAACACGTTGGAACATACTACCCCGCCTTTCCCATTACCCTTTACTTTTGTTAGCGCTTTCATCACCTATCATATAAAAAGGAAACATGCTATGCAAGAAAAATTGTTTTTCCATTTATAGTTTCCATATATAAATGATGATTCCTGTATTATTTTTACATTTATACAAAAATTCCATATATACATAACAATAT
Organism: Bacillus bruguierae; assembly: GCF_037104725.1. Classification (NCBI taxonomy): domain Bacteria; kingdom Bacillati; phylum Bacillota; class Bacilli; order Caryophanales; family Bacillaceae; genus Bacillus; species Bacillus bruguierae. The sequence goes on from NZ_JBAWSX010000006.1 coordinate 76,865, forward strand.
TCATAAAAAACATGTTACATTTTGTAAAATACCTTCCTCACCTCAAAATTCAAAAGAAAAACTGACCACTAGGGGGATAAGATAAAACATTATTTCCTTATCCCCGCCAACCACCCCTGAAAAATATTCACTAATTCTTTTTTCCCCGCTAGCCTCTCTTCGCCTTTTTTTGTTTTATACGGATACAATTGTAAAAATATACCGCAACCTGCTTCAATTTTTTTGGCATGCATATTACTGCCTGGATATACACATATAACTTCATAAATTGCACGGCGGTGAAATAATCGTTTTCCATTCTGCTCTTCTACATATTTAATTGACCAATATTTGTACATCTGCTCGGTTGCTTTCGTATTTCCAACTGGCTGAAAAATGTTATACATCGGACTATATTTCACTTCAATAATAATAGATGATTGATATATATAGGCAGTTTCTCCTCGCTTATAACAATCAATACGAATATCTGGTTTTTTGGTATCTTCTCCATTATAAAAATGACTCTGTTTACTGAGCGCAATAAGCGGATGTATTTCAATTAAATCATTGAATGCCACATGCAACTGCAACTCTTCGTTTTCTAACACAATTGTTGTTCCATCTTGTAAACCATCTAAATAAAAATACGATTGAATTTGTTCTGCAATTGACGGAGCATCGTTAAAACCAATCTCCTGTAAAATTTCCACAATAGTAAAATATGCATAATACTCATAAATTAAAAATGTCGGCTTATAAACAAATAAAAACGATGGTTCTAATTCATTGTGCTGCGGTAAAAATTCAAGTTGACGTAATAGCTGGTGATATAAAGGAGGAAGTGAATGTGTTGTAAGTGTAATTTCTTCCTGAACCCCTCTCCAAAATGGTGTGTATAAAAGATGTGAAAAATACGTAAGTGTACTTTGCAAAATGGTATATAACACTTTATATTCTTGAATTTTCATCGCAATTTTGCGCAAATCAGTATCTTTTAACAAATGAATGTTGCCATATTTTTGTTTGTCTCGCTCAGTCACAGAGCCATTTCGCTCAATCATTTGTAAAATGGTATACACTGCTTTTTTCTCTTCTCTTCGTGTTTGCTGTGCCCGCTCTAGTTTCTGAATAATTTCGCGCAAAAATAAATCAATTTCTAATAGTTTATTATAAAACAACTTCGTTTTATATTTTACATAACCATTTTCTTTACAATGCTCTTGCTCTTTAAAGCGGCGATTATACCATTTTGCATACGGTTTTTTCTCATGTATAATGGCGCTCTTTCTTGTGGGTTTTCTCTCTTTTATTTCCCATATATGTTCTTGTTCAAAAAATTTCTTTTGCTGCATTTCATAATATAACTGCTTTACTTTTTTCATTTTTTGCGGCAACATACGGAGCATACGCATATATGAATAATCTTCAATATCTGCAAACGTAACAAATGTCTTTTTATAATATCCACGATCTAAAATGATTTCACCTAGTACAGACTTTACATATTGCTGAATTAACTCTAGTTGATCATCAAAAAAATTTTTCGGAACGATTTGAAATGCCCCGTAAAACACCTCTTCTCCAACTTGCACTTCAAAGTGATATACACCGCAGCGCCATGGATATAAATAATCCGTTTTTCCATGCTCATATAGTAAAACAGTACGTTGCTTTTCATGCAGTTCATATTTCCATTCCATATGTTGCTTTTGTCCTTCATATACTTTATTCCAAATGAACGTAATCTTTATTGGGTACCTTGATTGTATATGTAGCCGAAGCGGTTTTAATTCTTGTACTTTGTACACACATGAAGAAATCGTAACTGGCGAAACACAAAGTTTATTTAATACAATATGCTCCCCCTTCTCTTCTGCTCCTACTATTACTTTCAATACAAAGGGAAGCCTCTCCCCTGTCTCCATGATTTCTGTTTCATACGTACCTTCATTTAACATATCCATACAGCTCCAACTCTCGCTGTTTTTGTTTCATATACAGCAGTGAGTGTTCAAAAGTTGATACACGATTTGCAAGTGATGATTGTAATAGTTGTACAAGAGACATCTCTTTCTTTCCCTCTTCACGAAGCAATGCCCTCATTGTCGCTTCTGTACCACGTAACTTCGTTAAAATACGTTGTTTTATTTGTAAATCAAATGCTTCTTCACGACTTATTAACAAAGATCTCCCTTCATCATATGGGATATTTTGCAAATAAGATGCAATTGCCGACGCAACGCGAAAAGAAATTCCTTTTGAAGCATCGTGAAGAAATAACAGCTGATGCACTTTATCTAATAACTCCAATTCTTCTTCTGTAAACACATCAAGCATTGCCTTGTGATGAACCCAGTTCATTCGAAATTCTAAGGCTGAAACAGATAATGAAAACGGAATATTTATCATCTTTCTCTCGACCATACTCATCTCACAGAATGGAATTTTTTGAAGGAATACAACATTTACACGGTCTAATAAACGGTCAGATAGCTCCTTTGTTGTTTCATCAAAATTAACTGTACCAATAAAAATGACATTATCACCAATTTCTATTTGCGGTGGTACATCCTGTTCTTTTTCATTACTAGCCGCATATAAAGTTAAAATACGGTTTTTTCGATCTAGCTGCAAGAGTGATAGAAAAGGAGTAAACCAATGCTCAATATATGACAAGTTCATTTCATCAAATACAATCATATATAATTGATTTGGATTTTCAGCAGCATCTAACAATGTTCGAACAAGTTTTGTTTCACTTTCCATATACGTTCCATTTGAATGAAGATAACCTAATACATCATGAGGCTCTTGATAAGATGGTGACACAGGAATCCAAATGAAATCTTTCCCAAATGTTAATCCAAGCGCTTCTGCATAGGCTTGCACAAACTGTGATTTTCCGATTCCAGGCATACCACCTACTATTGTCAATAAATTTGTCTTTACACAAATATGAAAATTGTAAATATCACTTTCATCAATATATAATTCTTTTTCTGCGATAATTTGCTTTACGCATTGTATAAAAGAATACTCACGTTCATTCCATTCATTTCCCTTTTCTTGTTTACGTGTATCGCTGATTTCAATTTGTTTTCCATTCTCTTTTATTTGTTTTTCTAATTGCTCATATACTTCTGTTCGCACAAAAAACAAACTATTCTCTACATTCATATCGGCATACTGCATCCAATCATCCACATCGAGGTAACGAACATCCCGCCTCTGTTCTCGATATGTAATGGCACTAATAGAAGGTTTTAAAGATACATTTCCATATATCCGCCCTTCATACCATAACAACCCTGGCGTACCAAAATCATGTGGAAATTTGGGCACTAGAAATGAAACATATCCTTTCTCAAGTTTTCTTTCAAACACTTCTCTCGCTTTTGTGACTGATAGTTTAGGAGAAGGAATCATTTTATAGGAGTTTGCAATTTCTCGTTCTTCAGCATCTATTAATTCTACATATAAAGTGTTCTCCATATAAGAAAGTCGGAATAACAACAATTGTTTTTCTCGTTTTCCTTCTTTTATACTTGCGAAAAATTTTTCATTTTGTTTATTTTTATATAAACCCTCAAATATATAAGAATCTTCTCCAAAAGCCACTTCAATTATGTTTGGAATTGGCGAAAGACAAACGACAAAAAATGATCCTTTCTTCTTTGGCTCTTCTGCAAATTTCCCAACAAAACGCATATGCTGTAATCTCTTTACAAAACTTGGGTGAAGAGCTTTCTCAAGTTTCATCTCGCTCACCTTCTTTTTTTCAATGCTTTTATCATTGTATGAATAATAAAAGCAAACTAGAAACAAAAAACCTGACACTTATTGTCAGGTTAAATGAAAGTCTCCTTTTTCGTGAGAAATTGCATTGTGAGCAATCTTCATTTTCGCTAATACATAACGTAATGTATCTTCTGCATTTTTATCTTCATGTACATGCATATTAGCTAAAACCTCTACAGAACACGCTAAATTTTCTACCGCTCCGCGCAGTTCGGGATTTCGATTAAAGAACGCTTCTTGCACTAATAATTTCCGAACATCTTGTGCTAACTCTACAATCCGCATCAATTTTTCCTTTTCTTCCATAACAATCCCCTCCTACACATTCTTAAAACTATATATTCTGTTAATCCCTAAAAATTCCTGCTAACCACGCAAGAAATCTTGTTCACCCATCAAAAAAAGGATCTATGCCCACACTGTAGCATAAATCCTTTTTTGTATATTGATATCTTTACATTCCAATCTTCCCAGTAACCAGCATATAAATAGAAGTACCTGCTGCAAGTAAAATGATAATCATCACATATTGTTCAGCGCGAGTAAAACAGCGATTTCCTTGCTCTTTTCTTGCAGCGACATACACAATAAGTCCGATGCCATAAACTAAAGAAACAAGTAATAAATTTTTCAATCCGGCTGCATATACAAGCCAAACTCCATATACAGATGCCATAGAAGCAAGTATCCCATCTTTCCATCTGTTTCCTTCATATGCTTTTGTAATCACTAATTTCAACTGATATAGTGCTGAAAATACATATGGGAGTAAAATTGATGTTGATGCAATAAAATACATGATCTGATATGTGGATGCTGAAAATAACACAATAATAAATAATGTTTGGGCAACACAGTTTGAAATCCATAATGCCATATGTGGTGTATGATTTTTGTTCGTTTTCGTAAAGACCTTCGGAAATACGCCGTCTTTTCCAGCAACGTGAGAAATTTCCGAAACAAGTAAAAACCAACCAATTAATGTACCAATAAGCGAGGCGATTAATCCTAAGTTAATAACAAATGCGCCCCATGAACCAACGACATGCTCTAATACATGTCCCATTGACGGTGTTTCAAGTGCCGCTAATTCCTCTCGTGACATTACCCCTAATGATAAAACAGAAATTAAAATATAAATGCCCATTACTAACAGTAAACCGAATACAGTTGCTTTTCCGACATCACGGCTATGCTTTGCTCGGCCCGATAAAACGACTGCCCCTTCTACGCCAATAAATACCCAAAGCGTAACAAGCATCGTATTTTTAACTTGTCCAAGTACAGAAGATAATGAAACCGGAGCTTTTCCCCAAAAGTCATGCGTAAATATATCCCACCGAAACGCAGTAACCATAATCACAATAAATAATACAATTGGGACAAGCTTACCAATTGTCGCAATAAAATTCATAATCGAAGCTTCACGAATTCCAAGTAATATAAGAAAATGAAGTGTCCACAATAAAAGTGATGCACCGACAATAGATGGAACATTATTACCACCTTTAAAAATCGGGAAAAAATATGCTAATGAGTTAAATAACAACATAATTGTTGCAACATTACCTAATATTCCAGCAATCCAATATCCCCATGCGCTGTTAAATCCAATATATTCTCCAAAACCAGCGCGTGCATAACTATAAATGCCACCCTCAAGCTCTGGCTTTCGATGTGCTAATGATTGATATACAAGAGCAAGCGGAATCATTCCTAAAGCTGTAATGCACCAACCAATTAAGGTAGCACCGCTGTTTGCTCCTGCTGCTAAATCGTGCGGTAAACTAAACACCCCGCCTCCAACCATTGTTCCTACTACAAGTGCAATTAATGGAAAAAATCCTAATTTCTTTTCTATTGGTATCACCCCGTCTGCAATTTCTTGATGTGTTCATTCCGTTCCACCAGGCATTCATATTATGAGTTATTTATATAAAAAATACGTACCCTGAAAATGACGAACTGTATCACTTTATATTCTTTCAGAAAAACATTACCTATTCTAAAAGAAAATGAGCAAAAATGGAATACTTTTTCGAAAAAAAGTATAAGTATGCATAAAAAAAGTCGTTTATTTTTATATAAACGACTTTTTTATGTTACATCTGTAAATTTTATCCTGCTATTCGTGAGCAGTAAAATCCCGCCCTCAAGATTGTGAGGAGTCCGAAGAAGATAGATGGTGGATAACTGCCGCTATGTGCCCAATTGGACGAGGTTTCCATCAGAGGGTGATAAAACCCTCTCTGATGGAAGTTTTACTTCATCTATTTTAATAGTCCTTCTTTTTGTAAAAATTCTTTTGCTACAGTCTCTGCTGCTTTACCTTCTACGTTCACTTCATAATTCATGTTACGCATTTCTTCGTCAGTAATTTTCCCCGCAAGTTTATTTAATGATTTTTCAATTTCTGGATATTTCTTTAACGTTTCTTCACGTACTAATGGCGCTCCTTGATATGGTGGAAACAGCCCTTTATCATCTTCTAATACTTGTAGACCGTATTGCTGTAATTCACTGTCTGTTGAATAAGCATCAATGACATTCACATCACCAGATTGAATTGCACTATAACGCAACTTCGGTTCCATTGTTTTCAAATGAGGAAACTGTATATTATATAGTGTTTGTATTCCTTTATATCCATCTTCACGATCTGCAAACTCAAGTGTAAAGCCAGCTTTCATTTCAGAAGAAACATTTTTCAAATCAGAAATTGTCTTGATATTATACTGCTTCGCTATTTGTTTTGGTACTGCTAATGCGTACGTGTTGTTATACTGCATTGGCTTTAACAGCTTCATATTAAATTTTTGCTCCATCCCATTTCGTGCCTGCTCATATACTTCTTGACGACCTGTACTTTTTGGTGCTTCTTTTACGAAAGTTGATAAAGCTGTTCCTGAAAATTCTGGATAAATATCGATTTCTTTAGATTTTAACGCTTCAAATATAAAAGATGTTTTTCCGAATCCTGGTTTTACCTCTACTTTTAAATCAGTATCCTGTTCGATTAATTGTTTATACATCTGAATTAAAATTTCCGGTTCTGAACCAAGCTTACCAGCAATTACGATATCTTTCTTCTGCACACTCCAAAGAAAAGGTGCGATGATGATTCCAAATACAGCAACTGCTGCAACTATTGTTCGTCTCGGTGAACGTCTTACATGCAAGGTCATGCGTAACACACCATCAAAGAATAGTGCTAATAATGCAGCTGGAATAGCCCCTAATATAATAAGAGCATGGTCATTTCGATCAATTCCAAGCAGAATAAGCTTTCCTAACCCTCCTGCTCCAATTAAAGCAGCTAATGTCGCCGTACCAACAATTAATACCATTGCCGTCCGAATTCCTGCCATAATAATAGGCCAAGCAAGTGGTATTTCTACCTTCCATAAACGCCTCCAATTGTTCATTCCCATCGCTTTTGCTGCCTCAATAAGCGATGGATCTAGTTCACGTATCCCCGTATATGTATTTCTTAAAATAGGAAGCAGTGCATAAATCACAAGGGCAATTATAGCTGGAACCTTTCCGATACCAACTAACGGAATTAATAACCCAAGAAGTGCTAAAGAAGGAATCGTTTGCATTACAGCAGAAGTACCAATTACCCATTCAGCAATAGGCTCTTTTCTTGTTAACAAAATTCCAAGTGGCACTGCGATAAGAATTGCGAAAAATAAAGCAATCAACGAAATTTGTAAATGTTCCAAAAGGGCACTTAACAGTTCTTGTTTACGCTCTTGTATCGTTTGTAAAAAGGATGTCACTGTCTATCCCCTCACTTTCATTTGCTCTACTATATATTGAACGATATGTTGACTTGTTAATGTACCAATGTATGTACCGTTTTGTTCGATTGGTATTTCTTTTTCGCGTTCTAAACGAAGTAAAGCGTCTTGCAAAGGAGCTTCAGTCGAAAGTGGATTACCCTCACCTTGTTTTCCTTCTTGTGCTAATATTGATACTATATCTTCTACTTTTCTATGATCATACCAAGATAATCGTGGTTTCCCAATAAATTCTTCTACAAATGTATTTGCGGGGTTTTGTAAAATTACTTCTGGCGTATCAATTTGGACAGCTTTTCCATCTTTCATTATACAAATACGATCACCAAGTGCTAATGCTTCTTGCATATCATGAGTTACGAAAACAATTGTTTTTTGAATCTTTTTTTGTAAGTCTACTAAATCACGCTGCAGCTGCTCACGACTTAAAGGGTCAAGCGCACTAAACGGTTCATCCATTAAAACAATTTTCGGATTGGCCGCAAGCGCTCGCACAACACCAACGCGCTGCTTTTGACCGCCAGATAATTCATCTGGCATACGTCCCCTATATGTATCAGGATCTAAACCAACCATTTCTAATAATTCATCAACACGCTTTTGAATTTTCGCTTTACTCCATTTGCGCATTTCTGGTACAACCGCAATGTTTTCTGCAATTGTCATATGCGGAAATAGCGCAATTTGTTGCAATACATATCCAATATCCCATCGTAATTCATGAATGTTATAATCCCGAATATTCTTCCCATCAATAAAAATTGAACCTTCTGTTGTTTCAATTAATCGATTGATCATTTTCATTGTCGTTGTTTTTCCACATCCACTTGGACCAATCAAAACAAAAAATTCTCCTTTACGAATCTCTAGCTCTAGAGAATCTACCACCTTTGTTTTATCATCAAACGTTTTTGAAACGTGTTCAAATCGAATCACAAATACAACTCCTTTTTCATTCTTTCCTCTATTCTCATGGAAATTTGAGCTATTTTCAAATGATTTGTCTTTTCAAAATAAAAAGAGCTCTATTTTGAGCTCTAATAATCTTTTAAAATTGTCTTTATGACCGCCGCATACTCACGTATATATGCCTTTTTCCGCGAACGCTTTGGCGTTGGTGCAGCAAGTGCTTCCATCTTCATTCCTATGCGGTCTGCAATAATTTTTGCTCGGTATAAATGATAGGTGTTACTTACTACAACCGCATGTTTTATATCATATAAATCCTTAGAAAACTTTATATTTTCATATGTACTTGTAGAACGATCTTCAAGTAAAATTCTTTCTTTTCCAATGCCGTTTTCCATTAAATAGCGACTCATACTAAGAGCCTCTGAAATATCTTCATCGTCTCCTTGTCCGCCAGATACAACTACTTTTACTTTTGGATGCGAATGTAAATAGCCTAGCGCTACATCTAATCGATTTTGTAGTGATAATGACGGTTTATCACCAAATAGTTTTGCACCTAAAATTAAAACACACGGTGCTGTATGACTTACTTTCTCATTAGCAGTTTTCTTCATGCAGTATGTTATATAAACAACATATACTGGCGGTAATAACAACAGTAATAATAACCATTTATTCATATAGCAGTTCTCTCCCTTTTTTATATTATATAAAAGAAAGAGATCATGCAGAAGTATTTTACCTACATCTAGTAAATTTCAAAAAAATAGCGAGGAGACAATCCTCGCTACTTTCCCTATCCTTGACGCTGTCCTGCATTTTGAGCATTACGTGCTTTCTTTGAAGACGTATGATCTTGCGTTTGATTACCTTTATGCTTCGCTGAACCTAATGCTTTTGTTTTTCCCATATCTTTTCACACCTTTTTTAAATGTTACATTTATAGGATGTGTATTAGATTCGTTACTATACAACCGTTTTATTGGTAACGTGAATTTGTTCTTTCTGCTGCATTTTCACATATGAAATCCCAATACACGTTGCGCCAATTAATAATAGGCTTAGTGCATAAAACGGAATCATGACACCAATTTGAGACACAAACGTTGTAAAGGCAATAAGAAGAATAACTCGTACACCTGTACCAACAAATCGAAATAGACTGTCAACACGCCCAATTATTTCATTTGGAACCTCTTCCATCATAAGCACGCTTCGTGCAACACGTGTTCCTGCATTTCCCATTGCCTTAAAAATAGCAAGGCCGTATACCAAGTAAACGGATGGTTGTATAACCATTACGGTAATTGAAATTGTATATATGAGCATTGTGAATACAATAGATACTTCGGTTTTTACATATTTCATAAGAATTGGAATGCCAATTCCCGCAAGCATCGCACCAATTCCGTACATCATTCCTTCTGTTCCATATACTGATCCATTTGCCTTTAATACGTCTGAAATGTATACCGGCATTAAGTAGTTCGTCATCATTACACCGATAAACGGCATATAAGATGCAAATAAAAACCAAAATAATTGCTTTCTTTTCTTCATAAAATGAACGCCTTCAAAAATTTGTTTTGCAAATGGTTGCTTTCCTAGTTTTGTTCTCTGTTTTGTATATGGAATAAACGATAGCAGTACAAATGCACCGACATACGCTAACATATTAATAAATAAAATCCATTTGACAGCAACAATTGTAATCATAAAACTAGCAACTGCACCAGCAATAACTTGTGTCAATTGTCCCTGTATTTCCATCGTACCACTAAGTGATTTATAATGCTCTGGTGCAAACACTTCTTGATTAAATGCGAAAATATTCGGATAAAATACTAGATAATAAAACGAACCTGCTATATACAGCACAATGTAATGGATTGTTTCATAGGAGTGACCTGTAAATCCCCAATATACCATAACAAAGACTGCGATTGCTCCGATGGCTTCATTCACTAAGAGTAACGTTTTACGAGAAAAGCGATCAATACAATGTCCGATAAACGGTGTACACAAAAACATAACAAGTGTAGACATAATCGAAATATAACCAAACATTGTATTGCCACCAGGCGCCGTTACAAGCAGCCATGAAATCGTAATCATCGTAATCCCAGAGCCAATCGCCGATAAGCTATTGGCTCCAAGAATATAGTACAACCGGGAATCACGGTAAAGAGATGACATATTAATCAGCTCCTAGCTGTTTTTTCAGTTCTGGAAAAATGCTCATGTATCCTCTCAATTCTTTTAGCAAATCTGCAATTAGCGGTTTCGCATCTTCCCCTAATTCTCCGTTCTGTACATGAAGACTATCAATAACAACTTGTTTCGGAATCACATTTGCATATACGCCTCTTGCCACAATGCGCATACTATTTAAGGCATTTATACCACCTTTACCTCCACCTGCAACTGCAAGAAGCCCAACCGGTTTATGCATAAACTCGCTGCTTCCAAGAAAATCAAATGCATTTTTTAGTGCACCGCTCATCGCATTATGATATTCCGGCGTGCATAGGACAACACCATCTGCTTCTTTAACAAGTTTCTTTAATTTTGTTACTGCTTGTAATTCATATTGAGAATTTTCTCCGTTATATAACGGAAGCGCTTCAACAGCTAAATCATATAATTCTCCGTTATAAGTCTGTGCAATATGCTTTGCAATGACGCGAGTTTTACCAAATTTACGTGGCGTACCGTTAATGACAACTAGTTTCATGATTATTTCTCTCCCTTGTTTGAATTTCTATATTTATCTTATCAGAAAATTCCCTCTTATAAACCGTAAGAAAGGCGGAAACCACTTGAGAAAATAGTATGAAAAAACAAAACAGAAACTCATACTTTCGTATGAGTTTCTGTCATTACTCTTCCTATACAACACCATGTTTTACCGCATACAAGGCTGCTTGCGTTCGATCATCTACATGTAATTTAGCTAGGACATTTGAAACATGCGTTTTCACAGTTTGTTCTGTAATATGTAGTTCTGACGCAATTTCTTTATTACTTCTTCCTTTGGCTATTTCTCGCAGCACTTCTTTTTCTCGTTTCGTTAACATAGACAAGTGATCTTGCTTACTCTCAATTGCCGCAGGGCGACCTAATAAGGCAGGCGTTACTTTTGGATGAAAATTAGCATTCCCTTGATGAACTGCAATAATAGAAGCTACAAGTTGATCGGGCTGCACTTCTTTTAATTGATATCCATCTGCACCTGCTTCCATTGCTGGAAGAACATAATCTTGTTCTGAGAAACTGCTTAACATCAGTATTTTAATAGATGAGTCATATTGTTTTATACGCTTCGTTGCTTCAATTCCGTCCATTTTCGGCATCGACACATCCATTAATACAACATCAGGTCGTTCTGTTTGAATAAATTGTAATGCCTCTTCTCCATCTCCCACTTCACCAATAATGTCAAATTCTTCTTTTGTTTTTAAAAAGAAAACAAGTCCTCTTCGGACAATATGATGATCTTCTACAAGCAGTAATTTAATTTTCAATACATGTCTCCCCTTTGAACTGGTAACTGAATCTCAATCTTCGTTCCTTCACCTAGTTTCGTTTGAATATGAAACTTCCCTTTCATTAACTCAATACGCTCTTGCATATTTTTCAAACCAAGCGCAGAATCTCTTACTTTCTCTTTCATAAATCCGATTCCGTCATCTTCGATTTGAAACTTCAACATATTGTTTTCTATTTTTATATGTACAAATACGTTTTCGCAAGAAGCGTGTTTTTTACAATTATGAAGTGCTTCTTGACTAACACGCCATAACATTTCTTCTATTTCATCATCCATCGAAATAACCCTATCAATTCGCATAATTACATGAATACCAAGGAGCTTCCCATAATTTTGAATTGCTTCAGCAAGACCTTTTTCTAAACCTTCAGGCCGTAACTGCCAAATTAATAATGTCATCTCTTGCAGCGCCTCTTGTGATAACTCTCCTATATACGTTAACATCTCCTTTAATTCTTTATTTTTCGTCATATCCATTGTTCCTCTAGCCGTTAGCATAATGGAAAAGAGAAGTTGCTTAACAGAATCATGCAAATCACGTGCTAGGCGATTTCTTTCTGCAACGATTACATATTTCCGCTCTTTCTCAACTAGCCTAATCCGTTGAATCGTTGTCCCTATTTGAAAGGCAATCGCTTCTAATAAAGCTAATTCTTCTTCTGTAAAGTACGTTTTATGAGGAGAAGCAACATTTAATAATCCAAACTTCTCCTCTCCTGCCTGAAGTGGAATCGTCGCATGATGCGTAATACTCTCTGTTTCTCCCCACTCATATTCAATCGCATCCTCTATACGCTTACATTCAATAATATTTGTTGCTTTTTGCAAACGCCCCGCAACAAATCGATTAATACACCAACAATCACCTTCGCACATTGGTTTCTTTTCTTCCCATGTAAGTGCTGGTGGTAAATTTGTATCAACGAGCATTTGATGCGTTCCTTTTTCATCAATAAAAAAAATCCATCCTGTTTGTAAATCCATCACTTGCAAGAGCGTATGCAGAACTTTTTCTAACATTTGCTGCAAATCAGTCGCTTCATTTAATAACTCCGCAATTTCTTTTAACGCTTGCAATCGATGCATTTGTCTATCATTTTCATTCATGTTCATCACCATTTCTCATTATAACATTATGAAATTTCTAAATACTACAAATAAAACTCATATCACTATATAAATACAAATTAAAAAAGCGACATAAAAACCCTCTTTCTTTCTAGGCAAGCAAGAGCATCTGGCCATGCATAGCAGCGACTTATATGTCGAAAAATTAAAATGGAAATATATAATTGTTCGAATGTCTGCATCTCTATTTTTCTAGGAATCTTATTGCCGGCGAATAACCGATCCTGTATCTTTTCGAATATATGTGCCACTTTCACTTTTTTCTTCTATTTCATCATTTTGCGTCGCTTGAATTGTTAACATATCCTTTTCAAAGTCGACTTTAATATTTCCTATCTCCCTCTTCCATAAGAAAGGAATTTGAAAAAAGTATAAAGAAACATATACAGTGAGAAGCTTCATAAAAAATTTTTATATGAAATAATCAAGAAAGGTGATATAAAATTGAGTGTATTGACTAAATTAATAGAACAAGCTAAAAATCCAAGAGGTTTTGTGGGGGCATCTATGTTATGCATCATGAATGCCGCTCATACTAATATGACAAGATGGGCTTTAAGTAATGTTAAAATAAATGGGCATGCAAACGTGCTCGATATAGGTTGCGGCGGTGGAAAAACAATACATACTCTCTCGAAAATGAATCAGGACGGAAAAATATATGGTATTGATTATTCCAAACAAGCAGTAGAAAACTCTATCAAACTGAATAAAAAAGATATAGATTTAGGAAAAGTACTTATAAAACAAGCAAGCGTATCGGCTATGCCTTTTTCAAATGACTTTTTTGATATTATTACTGCTTTTCAAACCCATTATTTTTGGCCAAATTTAGAGAATGATGTAAAAGAAGTATTTCGGGTCCTCACATCAAATGGCTATTTTATTATCGCAGCTGAGCTATATAAAATAAATTATCATATGAGAAAATTCAAAACAAAAGAAGATATAGAAAAATTATTGAAAGAAACTGGATTTAGCAACGTAGTATTTCATGAGTATAGAGGTTCAATTTGTATAATTGCAAGAAAATAACGAAACCGCCAGAATTTTTATTTTTCTGGCGGTCGTTTCTTCCTATTTTACTGTAGTTTGCAGACAAGACTTCACATGCTGCAGGGCAAATTCATGCCCTTGTTGATTAAATGAGGCAACTGCTTTTTCGTAAACTACAATGCGGAATCCTTTATTATAGGCATCAATTGCTGTATGTAACACACAAATGTCCGTACAAACACCAACAAGATGCACTTCTTGTATCCCTCTTTCTCTAAGTTTAATTTCTAAATCTGTTCCTGCAAAGGCACTGTACCGTGTTTTATCCATGTAATATACATTTTCATCATCTTTATGTATTTCGTATAATTTTTGTAATTCACCGTATAAGTCTCTTCCCTTTGTTCCTGCTATATTATGAGGTGGATATAATTGTCTCTCTGGATGATATAAATCATTTTCTACATGTTTATCAACAGCAAATATAACATAATCTCCATTTTCAATGCACTGCTTCGTAATTTCTACAATGTTCTTTTCTATCATTTGCCCAGGTTTACCACACGTTAAAGCTCCATCTTCTGCTACGAAATCATATGTATAATCAATATTAATAAGTGCTCGCTTCATCTTTTCTCTTCCTTTCGTTTCACAGTAAACAATAGAAAACGCGTTATAACGACGCTTTATTACATACATATTCGACAGGTAAAATGAAAATCCCTATACAAACAAAAGAAACCTGCTTAAAAAGCAGATTTCTTCTTACTGTGCTGGTTTATTTTCAAACTTCGCTTGAACAAAGTTGATTACTTTTCCATTCGGATCATTATTTTCATACTGGATTGCTGTTACGGTATGAATACCTGGTTGTAGTGTCTCTTCTTTTAACGACATTGTTGTTTGTGCTAATTTTTTTACTTGGTGCTTGTCTTCAAACTGTTTATCGACGTATATAAATATTTCTTTATCCTCTTGAAAATTTTCAAGTTCAACTTCTACTTGTTGAATAAGCGTATCTTTTTTAATAAATACGACAGGTATATTCCCATTTTCCGATGTACCATCTGGTGTAACAACTTTTACTTTTCCTTCACCAACTGAAGTTACTCCCTCTGGGAATGAATATTTTATTTCTTGCTGTGCATTAACAACTCGTTCTTGTTGTTTTTCTTCTTTGACGTTATTTTCTTCTGTTACTCCACAACCAACTAACAACATAACAGATAATCCAGTGACTATGAATTTTTTCAAAATCCATTCCCCCTGTATCTCAATGTATAATTTATTATACAAGAATAACTCTTAAATATATACACTTATTACTTTCATAAACAAATTCTCTACTTACATCATTAACTGTACCACACTTATTCCCTGTTTATCACCATTATTTCTTCAAGAAATTTTTAGTAAATCTTTTTTACTATTCATTTCCACAAAAAAATAATCTTAGCCCTTATAACTAAGATTATTTCAACTTTTCTCTTCTTACTAACGAAGAGTTCATTTTATCGAATAAACTTCGTAATTTCCGCTACTTCTTTTCGAGCTAATTTTTTGGGCTGTTCTTTCGGATGTCCTAATGCAATCACCATATTGATTTGTTTATCAGATCCAATTTCTAAGTAGTCTCTTAGCTCGTTCTGTGCTAATAACACCGGTCCTGTCATCGGGCATGTACCGAGGCCCCTAGCATGAGCCGCAAGCATTAAGTTTTGCGAGGCTAAGCAACTACTTTTGATGCCTTCCTCTTCCCAAACAGACTCTGGAACAAACTCAATTGGATCAAAAATCTTTTCACGAAATTTAGATTGATATGGGGTTGCTAAACAAATGATTAAAACCGGTGCATCTGAAAATGCTGTTGCATATGGTCCAAAAGAACGAGTCAATAATTTCCCTGCTTTTTCCTCCCCTTTTTGTGCTGCTTCTTCTGCTCGCTTATGTAATGCATTCCATGTCATCTCTTCTATTTCTTTAATTTTGTCACGGTTCATAATAACGACAAATTCCCATGTTTGCGAATTTGTATCACTCGGTGCATATCTCGCACAATCGATAATTTCTTCAATCTCTTCCACAGAAACATCTTGCTCTGTAAATTTACGAACGCTGCGACGACCGTGAATAATATCTTTGAATGCTTGATAATCCATATAATTTAAAATCCCCTTTTATAACATTTTCAAAATCCCTGCCAGTCTGATTATATCACATAACAAAAAAAGCTGGACATGTTCCAGCTTTTTACGTATTTTTTCACTTCTAACGTTCAATAAAACGCAGTTTCACTTTCATTCCATTTTCCATCAGCGTATTTGGCTTTGGAAATAATACAATATTTACCTAGTATATATAGCTCGAACAGCATTTTTATAAGATACAGACACATCGAAGAGACGTGCATATGGATATACCATCACTCCCTCATTGAAAAAAGTACCGATATGCAATGCCTGTTATAAAAATCCTTTAGGATCGTTACTCATCCATGAAGCGATTTTTCTGTCACTTGTTCAAACAACTGTACTGATTCAAGTTACTGGAATGACCGCATTCAAACTGAAGCCGTAATTTATTAATTGTTCGGCGTTACTTTGTTATAAATACTTTCTTTATACGCTTCCTGCAACTTTCTTATAATTGGTTGTTCTCCCGTTTGATACCAATCTCCTCCAATTTGCGTCACTGGTACAATTTCAATGGGTGTAGCTGTAAAAAAACACTCATCTGCACCATATACTTCTGGAAGAGAAAATTGTCGTTCTTCAACAGGAATATTCAACTTCTTTGCTAAAGAAATGACATGATGACGTGTAATTCCATGCAAAATAAATTGGTTCGCAGGGTGTGTAATAAGAGTTCCATTTTTGACAATAAAGAAATTAGAATGACACCCTTCTGTTACAATGCCATTACGAACTAAAATCGCTTCGTAATAGCCTTCTTTTGCAATTTTATTTTTAATCATGATATTCGGAAGTAAATTAAGGGATTTTATATGACAAAAATGCCAACGTATATCTTCGGCAACTGTTGCTTTAATTCCGTTTTCCATCAAAGTATCTGGCCTTGGAAATGGTACGATATTTGCATAGTATGTAGGCTGAAGATTGGACTCGAACAAGTGGTTTCTAGGCTGTACACCTCTTGAAATTTGAATATATACATTTCCATCCTCTTTAAATTCATTTTTCTCAACTAATTGCTGCATTTGATAAATAAATTCTTCTTTTGTAAAGGGCGGTTCTAATTCAATTGCTTTCATAGATTGAAAAAAACGATCTAAATGGAGATCTAATAAATGAGGCTTCCCATCATATAAACGAAATACTTCATATACTCCATCTCCAAACTGTAATCCTCGCTCATCTAATGAAATCATTGGCTCTTTCTCTCTCGTATTTATCATACTTCCATTAAGTAATATCCAATCTTTATAAGTACTGTACATTGTTCCTCGCCTCCTCTTCCTATATACCCCCATTGTATAATTTAATCCCCTCAAAAAGAAGGAATTTTCTAACTATTATACAACAAAATATTCTCTCCATTTACTAGCTATATTGAATTTTCTTTTTCAACATATACCCAAGTGTTCTTACCCACCTACTAATAACCCATGTTATTAGTAATTATTTTTTTCAAAAAGACTTGCTCATATTGGATATCAAAACATAAAATATGAGACGCAAACTATTTGTTCTCATTATTTTTATCTCCTAAAAAGGAGGGAATAACTTGGGGTTTCTTGAGGGATATAATAATTTCAGTGGAGCATTTTCTCCTCTAATAGTTCGTTCCATTCATTTTTATGGCCAGCGGTGGAAACAAAGAGTTCACAAAAAACAACGCCTAATACTGCGAACAAATAAAAGAAGACGGTATTATCTAAAGAAATTGCCATGATGAAAAGTCTCAATAGAAAAACTCTCTACTCAAAAAACACCTAGGATCTCTTATAAAATACAAGAAACCCTAGGTGTTTTTATATACGTTCACTTCATTTGGCAAAGTTAAAATCAAAAGAATCTATAGAACATGGATTCTTTCCTTCCAACTTAATATGAAGTGTATTTAATATAAGAGGGGTCATAATAAATCCACTGACTCGCTCCAAGATCAAGCCAACTGTTTTGGTATTGATATACTACATATGATTCTGGTGCATTTAATTGACGAATAACTGAAGCGCTCGTTGATGGTCCTGTTCTTAAGTTGATATTGGTTCCGCGAATTTCGGCTACACCAATCGGACTTCCATCTTGATTTCTATACTTTATATATTGCATATAAGATGGATCGTAATAAATCCACTGACTCGCTCCAAGATCTAACCATCCATTACTCTCATTAAAAACAACATACGATTCCGGTGCATTTAATTGACGAATAACTGAATAACTTGTTGAGGGACCTGTTCGTAAATTTACGTTCGTTCCAAGAATATTTACTACACCAATCGCTTGTGGATCTGGTGCTGGAGGATTCGGGTTCTCTTTCGCAGACAATCCCATAATATTTGCAATCCCCTTTGTATACGCTTGACACAAATCTTCAATGAACTGTTGATTTTTTAGTAAATTTGCATCTAACGTCGTATCAATAAATGCTGTTTCTGTTAAGAGAGCGTCCATTGCTGTTTCTCTTAATACCGCATAATCCGCTGTTTTAGCACCGCGGTCTTGCAATCCATATTGATTTAAAACAGTGCGAACAGCTTCATGCATTTTCGCTTGTTTCATAGCCGCGGAACTACCGCTTGGGAGGCCATTATAAATATAATCTTCATAGCCTGTCCCGCCACCACTATTAATATGAAATGAAATGAAGAAATCTGCATTATATGAATTAGCGATATTTGCCCGTTCTGATAACGCTACGAATACATCACTATCACGTGTCATCTCAATGTCCACATAATAAGTTGCTAGTAAAATATCGCGAACACGCTGCGCAATTTGTAACGTGAGATTCTTTTCTTCTAAACCATTTCCAACAGCACCCGAGTCATATCCGCCATGTCCTGCATCAATGACAAGTTTCATCACTCAATTCCTTTCTTTCCCCTTCATTCTAAAGCATATATTATATGCTCGTCCTATTTTATTCATAGAACTGATAGAATGTGACAATGATAGACAAAAACCATCTTATGAAAGACGGTTTCCATCATCTCGATTCAACCAATTTAAAATCAAAATATAAGTTTGATAGTGGACATATCTCAGAAAAAATAAACAACATAAGATTCCCATTCCGATGCAACTATATAGCAAACCTAATTTCAAAAAAATTTCAATGGTTGGTGGAAAAAGCGTGACTTTTTGCAAAATATATAGCATAAAAAATAACATTAAAAATAATGGGAAATACTGCAATTCATATGGTGTACGTCTCTTACTTAATATATTTCTTATAAATAATTGAAAGAGCTCTGCAAACAAAAAGCAGCCAAGAATTACCATAAGTGTTAGTGTCATTCCCATATACTTCCCACCTTATTTTATAATGTACTGATAAAACAACACATCTTGCCACTCATCAAACTTATAACCTACTTCTTGAAAACATCCTACATATGTAAATCCTATCTGTTCATGTAGCTTCACACTTATATCGTTTCCCTTTGTAATCCCAGCAATAATAGTATGATGAGCTGCCTCTTCTGCCAATTGAAGTATGTGCCCTATCAATTTCTTCGCTACACCTTTCCCGCGCGCTTGTTTTTCCACATATACTGAAATTTCTACTGTTTGCTTATATGCTTCTTTTTCGCGAAATGGTGATAAAGAGCAATACCCAAGCACAATACCATCGTCTTCAGCAACGATGACTGGATACATTTCATTATGCGCATCAAACCACATATTCATTTCTGCTAATGTCTTCTCTTGTAAATCAAATGTAGCGGTTGTATGGATAATTGCATCATTATATATATGTAAAATTGATTTTACGTCTTCTTTATATGCGCTGCGAATTTCCATTTCTTCGTCTCCCCCGTTACACTTTCTTTATGTAAACATGATTATTTTTTTGAAAACCAAGTTGTTCAAAAAATGATTCTATTCTTTCATTTTTATTTATAAATATGATTTGAATCTCCTTCACATGCTCTCTTTTTACTATCTCCTCAAACGTGTAATAAGCATTTGTTCCATATCCGTATCCCTCATAATCGTGATGAATAAGAAGATACGATAATATCGCTTTCTCTTGTTTCACAGTGTAGTCAACAACACCTATATATGTATCATCTGCTTTTATACAATACGCTACATCTTGAATTGGTAGATCATGAGAAGAAAACATTTCTTTTACTACTAGTTTTGTTTCGCCTGTTACTTTTTCAAACATTAACATATTTATTTCACTCCTTATTATTGTATCAAACAGGACAAGTATTTATGAAAAAAACCTTAAGATAGCAATGCTATCTTAAGGTTTTCACTTTATACTAAGCTATAAGCGCGCTTTGTTTCTTCGTGAAACGCATTTGTATCATATTTGTGCTCAACAAAAATTTGATGCCATACCATAAATGCAAGTACTGTCCAAATTTTACGGCTGTAATCGCCTTTATCTGCACAATGTGCTTCTAATAAATCTAATACGTACTGCTTATCGATTAAATGCTCTGTTTTGCTTTCTTTAATGATATTTACAGCCCAATCATGCATTTCATCTTTTAACCAGTGACGGATCGGTACTGGGAAGCCTAACTTCTTACGATCTAATACGTGATCCGGTACAATACCACGTACTGCTTCACGTAAAATTGCTTTTGTTGTACCATTTGCAATCTTTAATTCTGTCGGAATTTTAGATGCAACATCAAATACTTCTTTATCTAAGAATGGTACACGAAGTTCTAATGAATGTGCCATTGTCATTTTATCAGCTTTTAATAAAATGTCGCCGCGCAGCCATGTGAACATATCAATGTATTGCATTTTGCTTACATCGTCATAGTTCTTGATATCATCATACAACGGCTTCGTAATATCCATGTAATTCACACTCTCATTGTAGTGCTTCATAAGTGCTGCTTTTTCTTCTTCACGGAAGATTTTCGCATTTCCATAGTAACGCTCTTCAATCGGTGTACATCCGCGCTCTAAGAAGCTTTTTCCTTTGAATCCTTCTTTTAATGCACCACTTAACGCTTTTAATACACGTTTTCCTGGGCTAGGGATGTAAGAGAACATTTTTAAAGAGTTTGGCTCACGATAAATGTTATATCCGCCAAACAACTCATCTGAACCTTCCCCAGAAAGAACAACTGTTACATGTTTACGTGCTTCTTTTGCAACGAAGTACAATGGTACAGCTGCTGGATCCGCTAATGGATCATCCATATGCCACATAATTTTTGGGAATTCATCCATGAATTCTTGTGGTGTTACGAATACGCTATAGTTTTTTACACCTAATTTTTCTGCTGTTTCTTTCGCTACGTCCACCTCACTAAAACCACGACGTTCAAATCCTACAGAGAAAGTTAATAGATTTGGATTCATTTCTTTTGCAATAGACGCGATAATCGATGAATCGATACCGCCAGATAAGAATGAACCTACTGGCACATCACTACGCATATGCATTTTCACAGAATCGTATAACACATCACGAATTGCCTGAATATGCTCTTCTTTCGTCGCATCAGATGCATTGAAATATGGTTGCCAATAACGACGAATTTCCATCTTTTTACCAAGCTCTTTTACAAAGTAGTGACCTGGCTCAATTTTGTTAATATCAACTGTTAACGTTTCAGGCTCAGGAGCATATTGATACGTAAAGTAGTGTTGCAGAGAAGCTGGATTTACCCCTTTATCTTCCATCACATGTAAAATACTTTTCTTTTCAGATGCAAAGAATGTTGTATCCTCGTGCTGTGCAACATAAAGCGGTTTAATACCGAAATGATCACGCGCACCGAAAAGTTTTTTCTCTTCGCGATCCCAAATCATAAATGCAAACATACCACGAAGATAATCTACACATTTTTCTTTCATATGAGCATATAATGCAATGATTACTTCTGTATCAGATTGTGTCGCAAATGTTGCACCTTTTTCAAGAAGCATTTCGCGAAGCTCTACATAGTTATAAATTTCACCATTAAAAATAATTACATAACGATCGTTTTCATACGTTAACGGCTGATGTCCTGCCTCTAAGTCAATAATACTTAAACGGCGGAAGCCAAATTGTACGTGTTCATCACGGAAGTACCCTTCATCGTCTGGACCACGGTGAAAGATAATCGTATTCATATTTTCAAATTGATGTTTTTCTTCTGCCGAAAACCCTCTAGGGTTTTCACATAAACATCCTACAAAACCACACATACTTTCTTACCCTCTTTCGGTTTTCATTCTTTTTCTATACTACTATATCAACCCTATTTATACTAGCATAATCATAGCAATATGGCGACAAAAAGTACATAAATCCATTTTGTTTTTTTCAACATATAAGTCACTACTTTGTAGAACAAAACATGACCGCTACTTGCTTTCACCCTTTATTTTATACATGTGATAGGAAAAGGACCTGACCGCTTGCTTCTATGTATAGCCAGATGCTCTCGCCCCCCTAAAAAGAAAGGGGTTTTTTATGTCGTTTTTTCAATTTGTATTTATATACTAAAAACGCTTCTATTCTTACCCTATCTTTCAATTTCTTACTTAGCTAAAAAACATACTCACATTTAGGCTTTTTTTTCATATGATATTTCAAATTTATCTTTAGGAGGAGAAATTATGAGTGATGAAAAAAAACCTTCACGTCCACAATTTCGAAGTTACTTAAAACAAATTGATGACTTTTTCGAACAGACTCCGCTTCGTGATGTTATTGCTGATATGAACCACTTTTTCCAAAAAGGAAACCGTTTAGTAACATTTCCAGTTGATTTATTTGAAGTGGAAAAGGACATTGTTATAAAAGCTGAACTTCCTGGTATTCAAAAACAACAGATTCAAGTTGAAATACAAGGTGAATACTTAAAAATTGCCGTAAAAGAAGATGTTTTAGACGAAGAAATGAACGAATCATATAATTATTATCGCCGCGAACGCACAATGTCAGAAGCTTCTCGCGTTATAAAATTACCGTATCCCATTAACAAAAAGCAAGCAAAAGCTTCTTATCAAAACGGCATTTTAGAAATTCGTGCACCAAAGCTTCCACAGCAACATGATATTTTATCGATTGAATAAGAAAAGAATGTTAAGTTAATCGTCTTCTCTTCAAATAGACAATAATCTAAAAATCCCTCCAGATAAACAATACTGAGTCCATCATACTAGATGGACTCTTTTTTACTGTCTATCCAAAAGGGATAACCAATTTATATCCTTATTATCGTGTTAAACGCCTAATATCACGTAATATATCATCATATGGTGTATTATTCATTCCACTATATTCCTTCATCACTTTTCCGTTTTGATCCACTAAGTAAAATTTTGTACCGTGTAGAACTTGATCTTGATTATCTGGTTTATCAACTAACGTTTTAAAATTATTTTTCGCAAATTTCTCGATGTCATCCTGCGAATAACCTGTTAACAAATTCCAATTCTTCGTATCCTCAGTAAATTTCTGCACAAATGCTTTTAACTTTTCAGGCTTATCTACCTCTGGATCAACACTAAATGATACAAATTGAACATCTAGTTTTTCTTCTTTTGCCAATCTTTGCAGCTTAGCCATATTCGCTGTCATCGGCGGACATACTGTTTGACAGTTTGTAAATACAAGATCTGCTACCCACACTTTTCCTTTTAAATCTTTTGTACCAAATTTTTCACCATTTTGATTTATGTATTGAAAACTTTCAACATCCCAATTTAACGGATTTCGAAGTTTCGATCCTGAACTACATCCAGCTAAGAGTAGCAAGCAAAAAGCGGTAAGAATACCAATCCATTTTTGATATCGCTTCATTCTAGAACACCCTTCTCTCTTTCAATTTCTTCTATCCCATACTAACGAGCAGTAAAGACCTCCTACTAACGGAAGTTTCACTTTATTGTAACAAAGGTAAACACTATGAGGGAACTGTTTACTTCACTTGTTCACCAAATCGTACTAATTTTTCAATTGCTTCTTCTTTATGAAATGTACTAAACCACCTATAATTTTCACCGTCTAAAATTCGATAATGTTGACTAACAATGTTTTGTTGTAAACAGAAATCTCCTCTTTTCTCAATCTCTTTCCACCATATATGTCCACCCATCGTTTTTTCTTTTTTATACTCCATTTGATGGTGAGCGATTGTTTGGACAACTTCAAGAGCAGAGCCTCCAAATGCAGACTGCACGATTTCGCTACTTTGAAACAAGGCACATATCGCAACAACAGTCGTCCACGAAGGCAAAATGCGCTCTTTTTCAATTTGAACAAGCGTCTTTTTAGAAAGACCTAAAATCTCTGCCATTTCTTCTTGTGTATAATTATATTCTGTTCGAACCAACTTCATTTTTTTCGCAATTATTAGTACGACTTCGTCTTTATTCATTTGAGCACCCCTTCTTACTATGTAAATAGTATCTTATTGTATTTTTATACTTTTTTAATACTTAGTCAATTTTCTTTCCTTTTGTGTTTTTCAAGAAATTTGAGATTACTTTACAATTGATATTGCCCTCATGCCAATTGGAGTTTATGAGCCTGAATGGTTTCGCATATTTTCCTAGAAACAGCCGTGCAAGCATTTTTAGCCATGAAGGAAAAACATTTTATCCCGCTATTCGTGGGCAGTAAGACCCATACCTCAAGATTGAGAGAGAAGCGTCGTCCAGCTCTAGCGGCTAGAGTCTCCGGTCGTTTCGCCCCCTCCGACAAGGCAAAAAGCGCCTCTTTGTCAGGGACGTGGGCGTCCTGCGTTTCTGAGCGAGCCGCTTCCGCTTTTCTAAAGAAGATAGGTGGGGGATAACTGCCCGTAAAATCCCGATTAGTGAGGGCTTTCCATCAGTGGGGGATGAAAAAAAAACCCACTGATGGAAGTTTCACTTTATTTCAATATATTACAGTGCATTCCCACTCGCAGATGAAACGCCCAAAGTAGCTATCACAAGACTTCATAACAATTGGAATTTACGAATGGTCCCATAGGAACAATTGCATGTTTTATTTTTTGAGAAAATATATACAGCCTCTTCTCCTTCCGTTCAAGGAAAAAAGTAGATAGAGAAAATTTGTATGTATAGCACGCAAAACCAGTGCCTGTTTATGATTAATATGTATCCTGCACGAAAAAAGCTACTTGAATATAATCAAGTAGCTTTTTCCTATTCTGCAAAATAAGAGAATCCAATTGCGCCAACGCCTGTATGTGTACTAATAACCGGTGTTGTAAAGAAGATTTCTGATTGTGTAAATCCACTAATCTTTTCAACTGCTTCTTTCATTTTCTGCGCTAACGGTAATGATTTTGCATGTGGAATCGCAACGGCTTTTACTGTCTTACCAGCTATATCTTCTTCAAATATTTTCGCTAATGTTTTTACGATTTGTCCTTGACTACGTACCTTAGCAATCGGATTATAGACTCCGTCCTCAATACCAGCAATTGGCTTAATATTTAATAAAGACCCGATCATTGCTTTTCCTTTACCGATACGACCGCCTTTCACAAGGTTTTCTAACGTATCAACAACAACGAATAAACGTGTGTTTTTTCTAACTTGTTCAATACGTTTTAAAATCTCTTCTAAAGAACGACCTTCTTGTGCCATTTTCGCTGCTTCAATTACTTGATAAGCCAAAGCGTGACTAATAAATAAAGAATCCACTACTGTTACTTTTGTATCTGTCATCGTTGTTGCACTATTTGCCGTTGCAACTGATCCGCTTAATCCATTTGTTAAGTGGATCGAAAGAACTTGACTGCCGTCCTCTCCTAAGCGATCATACATTTCAACAAATGAACCAACTGCTGGTTGCGATGTTTTAGGTAATTCTTCTGATTTTTGCATTTCTTCAATAAACTCATCTGGTTGTAAATCTACGCGATCTAAATAAGTTTGTCCGTTCACAGAAATTGATAATGGAATAACATGAATATCATATTTCTCAATCACATCTGGTGATAAATCCGACGTTGAGTCTGTGACAATTTTAATTTTTTGCATGTTTTATTTCTTCCCTTTCCACTACGCTCTCCCTGTTATTATACTAGTATTCCCACTGCTTTCAACAGTTTAAGGTAATTTTCTGACGAAATTCTTGTTTTTTATGTCTAAAAAAGAAAACGGTAGAGCACTTTTGCTCTGCCGTTTTCTTATGCATTTTTTTCTAACGTATTTATTTCATATACATTTGAATAATCATTCCATTTTAAGCAATTCTGCAAATATTCTCGAAATGAGTACGAAAACCTTGGTTG
This sequence comes from Bacillus bruguierae, assembly GCF_037104725.1. Classification (NCBI taxonomy): domain Bacteria; kingdom Bacillati; phylum Bacillota; class Bacilli; order Caryophanales; family Bacillaceae; genus Bacillus; species Bacillus bruguierae. The sequence goes on from NZ_JBAWSX010000006.1 coordinate 103,443, forward strand.
CTTTTGTTTTTGAATTTTAGAAATAAAGAGCTGAAGACGCGACTGAATTTGAAACGCTAATGGGTGCTGTGTTTGTAGCACAGGGATTTCAACCACCTTTACACATTTTCCTGTTGGATGAGTGAAATAAAAACTCTTCATAATCACGATATCAATCCTCTTTTTTTTTGGATTTATAATGTTAGTATAAACCGACAAAGGCAAAAAGTTTGTCTAAATTTTAGAGAAGCATTAATTTTTTTCTTTTTTATATTGTATACGCTTACACTAATAGTATAACAAAGAAATAAAAAAAGTGCCCGTCATAAAGAGGCACTTTTCGATGAAGATTGCAATTCTCGTTTTATCTTTCTTTTATATACAATTTTTGACATTGTAATACTTAATTCATAAATTACCAACAATGGAATTGCTACGGAAAAATCTGAAATAAAGTCAGGTGGTGTAATGCACACCGCAATGACAATTAATATAAAATACGCATATCTTCTAATTTTTTGTAGTGCTACTGGATTTAAAATTCCAATGCTTGTTAAAAACATGGTTACAACAGGTAATTCAAAAATCACAGCAAATGGTACAGTCATGTTCATAACAAAAGAAAAATATTTCTCTGTTGTAAACATTGTTTGAAACATTTCATCACCAAGACTAACCAAAAAGTTCAGTACAAATGGTAGGATAATAAAATATCCGAAACATAGTCCACCAATGAATAATATAAATAATCCTGGTACGTATAATAACGTCATTTTCCGCTCATTTGGAAGCAATGCTGGCTTGACAAATAACCATAGCTGCAGGGCTGCAATTGGAATGGTGCATACGATTGAAAACACAGCCGCAATAACAAAATAAATCCATAAAATATCGCTCGGTCCAAGAACTGTTAATTTCATATGTAAATCTTTTACAATAAAACTATAAATCTCTTTCGTATAAGAAAAACCAATAATAAGGAAAAATAAAAATGCCACTGCTGTAATAAGAAGTCGTTTTCGCAACTCTCCAAGATGATCTACTATGCTCATTTCGTGATCGTTCATATTCTCACCCATTTCTCTGGTCACTGAAAAAAAGATGCAAGCTTCTCTTACATCTTTAGTCCCTCACAAACGGACATAGGCATCCGTTTGATTCGACTAACAATCAGCAGGAACTCCCCCTACTGATAAAAACTTCATTTTTTCTCATCTATATCATCATGCAAACCTTTTGCAGATTTTTTAAATTCTTTTAAGGTTTCTCCAAACGCTCGTCCAATTTCTGGTAATTTTTTCGGTCCAAAAATAATTAATGCTAAAATTAAAATTAAAATTAATCCTGGAAACCCAATATTCGGCATACTGCTTCCCCCTTATTTTCAATTAACTTCATTTTGTCAAAAAAGTCTGTAAACGTCAATGTATCCGCTATCTTTTGTCGAAAAAATTTGAAAATATAAATTTCGTACATTTTTCATTTCCTATTCCTTTTGTATATGATATGGTGAAAGAAACTATATTCCTCATTGGACTACATGAGAAAGGAGTCGAAACATGACTCAAAAAATGACTCGAATGACTCAGTTTGTTAAAGAAGAAATCGCAAATGCAATTACACATGGCATCGGTGCCATTTTAAGTATCCCTGCGTTAATTATTTTAATTATTCACGCATCAAAACATGGAACTGCATCAGCAGTTGTAGGATTTACTGTATACGGTGTTAGCATGCTTATACTGTATGTATGTTCAACACTATTACATAGTATCCATCATCCAAAAGTAGAAAAATTATTTACTATTTTAGATCATTCTGCCATCTATATATTCATCGCTGGCACATATACACCATTTTTACTCGTTACTCTGCGCGGACCAATAGGCTGGACATTACTTGCGATTATATGGACACTTGCAATTGCAGGAATCATTTTCAAAATATTTTTTGTACGTCGCTTTATTAAACTATCAACCTTATTTTACGTCCTAATGGGATGGCTCATTATCGTTGCTATTAAACCATTATATGAAAACTTAACAGGTAGCGGCTTCACATTATTATTAATTGGCGGAATTTTATATTCTGTCGGAGCCATCTTCTTCCTGTGGGAGAAACTCCCGTTTAATCATGCAATTTGGCACCTCTTTGTATTAGGTGGAAGCACGATGATGTTTTTCTGCGTATTATTTTATGTATTGCCTGTAGCATAAAAAAGGTCTCAGCTTTTACTGTAGCTGAGACCTTTTTTACTCACTTTTTTAGCTGACTTGCAATGATATCTTGCGTATATTTCGTTAATTCTTTAATATCCATATTTTGATATTGTTCTGCTGTAATTGGTTTCGAAATTGTGATCGTTGCATGCGCCGGCTTCATTCGATTGCCATTCGCTTCAAACATCTTATAAGTTCCGTCCAATGTTACAGGTAAAATCGCTACACCTGCTTTTACAGCAAGATGAAAACTACCAGCCTTAAATTCTCCCATTTTATCACCCTTGCTACGAGTGCCTTCTGGGAAGATAACGATAGAATGTCCTTGTTTTAACAACTCAATCCCATCTTTAATCGCTTGTAACGATTGACGGCGATTCTTGCGATCCATAAATACACAACTCATCATTTCCATCCACGTTGATACAATTGGAAATTTTTTAATTTCCGCTTTTGAAACGAATCCAATTGGTTTATTTAAATAACCTAGTAAAACTGGAATATCCATGTCACTTTGATGATTACTTACAACGAGTACCGGTTTATCTTGTGGTACATTTTCCAGTCCATTTACTTGTATTGTTGATCCAACTACACGAACCATCTTCTTGCCAAACCAGTTTGTTGTTTTATACACCAGCTGATCTTTTTCTTGCGGTGATAGTGTATGTACCTTTCGTTTTATACGCCACATTCTTGGCGTAATACCAATTACAATTAAAATTAAGTACAAAATCTTAAAAACTGTTTGAATCATATAGAACCCCCACATATTGTCATTCCGTACTTCATTATACTAGACAAACGAAGGAAAAAGAAGAAAAAATGTCCAAACGGCAAGCGTTTGAACATTTTTCATAATATGATAGATTAAAATTGTTTTGCTAACTCTTGTGCTTTTTCAATAGCTCGTTCTTTAATTTCAGGTGCTTGCGTAGGATTTGCACTCATACCTTCTACAGCAATATATTCTACATCCGTTACACCCATGAAGCCTAGCATTGCTTTTAAGTGGTTTCGACCAAAGTCCATTGCTGCGTATGGTCCTTCAGAATATACGCCGCCTGTCGCTTGGATATGAAGAGCTTTTTTATCTTCTAATAAACCAATTGGACCATTTTCAGTATATTTAAATGTTTTACCTGCTATTGATAGGTTATCTAAGTATGCTTTTACAACTGGTGGATAGCTCAAATTCCACATTGGTGTTACAAATACATATTTGTCTGCGTGCATAAACGTTTCTAAGTTTCCGTTCATTGCTGCAATTTTTTGTTGTTGGCTTTCACTTAATGTTTCAAAGCCTTCTCCTGCCCCAAGTTTTCCCCAAGCAGCAAGCACTTCACCATCAATTGCAGGTACATTTGTATGGAATAAATCAATTGTTATAACTTCATCTTGTGGATTAGCTTGTTGGTAAGCTTCAATAAACGCTTCTCCTACCGCCATACCGAATGATACTTCTACTGGATTTGGATTTGCCGTAATAAATAATACTTTTGTCATGTTCATTTCTCTCCCTTGTTCATAAATATCTTCAATTTGAGATTTTCAATATAAAAAGTAAATCACTTACCTTATGTAAGCAATAATACCTAATTAATATTTTTTTGTCAATAAAAAATAGCTGCTTTTTTTTAGTAAGTAAATAACTATATGAAATTAGACTTCCATCAGTAAAAGATAAAAAAGGAGCTACCTCGCTTATGAACGAGACAGCCCCTTTTCTATTACTTTTGAAATACATGCTTTACTTTCTCAGCTGGAATACTACTTCCGCCTCTTCCTTTTACATCTTCAATCATCATTGCGACAATCATATTTGGAGAATTTGCATCAAATGCAGCAAACCACCCTAACTCTTTACCATCGGCATCTTTTGATTCTTTTAATTCAGCTGTTCCTGTTTTTCCAGCAAGTGTAATGCCATCTAATTTTGCAATCTTACCTGTTCCTTCTGGATCATTCACAACTTTTATTAAAGCATTTTTCAAAATATCACTGTTCTCTTTAGATACCACTTTTTCTTTCCACGCCTTTACCTGTTTTTCGTCTTTTACAAGGTGCGGGGATGGAATATTTCCTTCATTCACAATTGGCGCATACGATAATGCAACGTGAAGAGATGACATTAAGACTTTTCCTTGACCATATCCTGTATCAGCAAGTCCAATATCATCTTTTATACCATCTTTTGCGACTTGCGACGTTGCAAATCCATATTCAATTGGTAACTTTTCACCAAGTCCAAATTTCTTCGCTTCCTCTACAAACTTATCTTTACCAATTTTTAATGCTTCCTGTGCAAAATAAATGTTATCGGAATACATCATTGCTTTTTCAAAATCAACTGGATTTGCATCTTTTACACGCGTTACATAGTAGTTACCCCAAGAAGAATCTTTTGCCCATTTTACACCATCAATTTTAAGAGATTCTTTCGGATCAAGCACTTTTGTTTCAAGACCAATTGCTCCTGTAATCGGTTTAAAAACAGAACCCGGTGCGTATACTTGTGTAAAGCGATTTGTCATTGGCTTTTTTGAGTCATTATTCAAAGCATCTCGCTCTGCTTTCGCTGACTCTCTCATCATGACATTCGGATTGTATGATGGACTACTTACAAGCGCTAATGTTTCCCCTGTTTTCGGATGTACTGCTGCACTTGAACCTGCTTCATCCTTCATTTCTGCATAAATTTTTTGTTGCAAGTTCCCATCAATCGTTAATGTAATATTTTCGCCATCTTTCGCTTGTTTTTTCGCAAGCTCTTTTAATTCTTTTCCTTTTGCATCGGCAATATAAACACGTCCGCCTTTTTCCCCGCGGAGTTTATCTTCAAAGACACTTTCAAGGCCTGTTCTTCCAATCGGCTCATCAGCCTTATATCCTTTTTCTTCTAATTTTTTCAAATCCTCTGCATTTACTTTGCCCATATAGCCCGTTAAATGAGCGGCAGCTTCTCCTAGAGGATATGTCCGAGCATTTACAGAGCGTATTGCGACACCAGGCATAGAGATGTAATCATTTTCATTTGCACCTTCTGGTAAAGTAGAAAGTGGCACATAGTAACTTGGTTGTACCCACTTCGCTGTTAATTTTTTTTCGATATCTTCAACTGGCATTTGTAATAATTTCGCTAACGTTTCTTTCGTTTGCTGTGCCGATTCACCTAACTTCCCAGGGACAACTCCAACTTCTGCCGCTTTCCCATTTGTCGCCAATCCGTTTCCATTCCTATCATAAATTTCACCGCGCTTTGGCGAAAACGATTGCACCAGTACTTTATCATCTTGTTTCATGGTTGGAAAAATAAACGATGGATTCCAATCAATTTTCCAGACGTCCTTATCTCCATCCTTTTCTTTCACAAGTTTTGCCTCATTTTCAAACGAAATCTTTCCACCGATTGTATCCATACTTACTTTAAAAGGTACATTCGCATTGTTTTTCTCATCTTTTTTGTCTTCTTTTTTCGCTTCTGCTGCTACTTTTAAATTTTTCACTGCAATACCTGTATAAACGTTTTCATATTTCTTTACAAAATCATCTTTTGTAATTGACTGCTTTGCCTCTTTCGATAACTGTTCATACATTTTATCAAACTTTTTTTCGTTCCATGCTTTTACATATGTATCCATTGCTTGTTCTGGCTTTTCTTCTTTGCCACATCCTACTACTAGTAGCAATGAAAAAATAAGAAGCATTCCCCATATCTTTTTCACATTTTCTCCTCCTTTATATCTCGATACTATCATACTATAAAAATCCAACTTTACAAAATTCACCCAATATAAAAAAACGACACAATATGCGCCGTTCTTTATATTACCAGTATAACATTCAAAAAATTTTTATATAAGGCTTTATTTTTATTGATTCCTTGTAACTACTCAGCCATACATTTCATTTAGAAGCTTGGTAAAGAGTATAATTCCAACGAAAATACGCTTCCCTATAATTGCTGCCATGAAGATAAAAATGGACCTACGCCTTGCTACCTTGCGCGTGGCAGGAAAAGGCCCTGACCGCTCCTATACATAGCCAGTCCCTCCCTGGCCACTTAAAAAAATGCTTTTCTATCGGTTTTTCATAGAGTGACCGAGTAGTTACGATTCCTTAATATATATATAAATCCAACTTAACTTTCCAACACACAAGTCGCCGCCCTGCTGAACAAAACATAACCTGCTACTTTCTTTCTCTCTTTGTTTGAACTTCGCACGTGGAGGAAAAAGGCCCTGACCGCTTCTACGCATGGCCAGACGCTCTCGACCATCTAAAAAGAAAAGGGGGTTATGTTAGGTTTTTAATTTTGATATATATATAAATACAAATTAAAAGATCGATATAAAAGACCTCTTTCCTTTGTTTCTCAAACAATCAATCGATTCTTTGATCCAGTTAAACAAATTCCATCACCGGCAACAGCAAAAGAAGATTGGTATGTAACACACCAATCTTCTCTCCTTATTTCCTTCTATCATACACATGATAAGCATATGTATATGGATTTTTCTCATCTGTCACGCCTTGTGTTGCAGATATTTCTTCCCACTCATTGTAGTTTATTTCGGGGAAAAATGTATCACCTTCAAATACCTCTTCAATTTGTGTAATATACAAGCGATCGGCAAAAGGAAGCACTTCTTTAAAAATTTCTGCACCGCCAATTACAAAAAGTTCTTCATTCATTTGCTCGTCCATTTTCTTCACATCATCAATAGAATGAATGACTTCACAGCCTTCCATTTCATAATTTTGATTACGAGTTAAAATGATATTCGTTCTGCCAGGTAAAGGTCTGCCAATGGATTCAAACGTTTTTCTCCCCATAATAATCGGGTGACCCATCGTCACTTTTTTAAAGTATGCCAAATCTGCCGGTAGATGCCATGGCAATTGGTTGTCTTTACCGATTAGTCGATTTTTATCCATCGCTACAAGTAATGAAATCATATATATCCCCCTATCTTTGTTTACACAGCTACTGGTGCTTTAATTGCTGGATGTGGATCGTATCCTTCTAACATAAGATCATTCATTTCAAAATCAAAGATAGACTTCACATCTGGGTTTAGCTTTAACGTCGGGAATGGACGCGGTTCACGTGCTAATTGTTTTTCCACTTGTTCAAAATGATTTGTGTAAATATGAGCATCACCAATTGTATGAACGAATTCTCCTACTTCTAAGCCACACTCATGGGCAATTAAATGTGTTAATAAAGAATAACTCGCTATATTAAATGGAATACCAAGGAAAATATCACCGCTGCGTTGATATAACTGACAAGATAATTTTCCATCTGCCACATAAAACTGGTATAACGTATGACAAGGTGGCAACGCCATACTTGGTATATCTTCTGGATTCCATGCAGACACAATAAGGCGGCGAGAATCCGGATTTTTCTTAATCATATCAATTACATCTTGTAATTGATCAAGCGTTTCCCCAGCAGTCGTTTTCCATGCACGCCACTGCTTCCCATACACATCTCCTAAATTACCGTAACGCCCTGCAAATTCGTCATCTTCAAGCACTTTTGTTTTAAACAATTCCATTTGCTCTTCGTACTGCTTATTAAACTCTTCATCTTGCTGGGAACGAAGTCCAAAATCTGTCATATCCGGACCAGTGTATGCATCGCTCTCTACCCAGTTCTTAAACGCCCATTCGTTCCAAATATTATTATTATGCTGCAGCAAGTACCGAATGTTCGTATCACCTTTCATAAACCAAAGAAGTTCGCTCGCTACTAAACGAAACGGCACACGTTTTGTCGTAAGTAACGGAAAACCTTGACTTAAATCAAAGCGCATTTGATACCCAAATACAGATACTGTTCCTGTACCAGTGCGGTCTTCTTTTCTCGTACCGTTTTCCATAACATGACGGCACATATTTAAATATTCATACTCTGCGTGTTTCATCAAGTAACCTTCTTTCACAATTGCTTTATGTAACATTATTTTTTCCTATATGGAGTTTATCATATATGCCTTCGAATTTCACACGGACTTTTTTATAAAAACTCTTTAATATAGAATACACACGCAAAAACTCAGTATTAAAAAATTTTTCATCTTTACAATCTGACATACTTTCGTCAATTTTTCTTCTAAAAAGAAAAAGGGATTTCCCATCCGTTTCAAGAAACTATAGTGCGGTAGTAAATAATATATGAGTGGAGGTTTTACTATGCAAAAAACTGAAATGCCTCTTACAAGTAAATTACATACGACAATCCAAAACATGATGAAAGAATTGAACGTCCCAGGAGCTGCAGTGGCCATCGTAAAAAATGGTGAAGTAGTGTTCTCAGAAGGTTATGGGTACCGTGATACAAAAAATAAAAAACCCGTTACACCAAAAACACTATTTGCAATCGGTTCATCAACAAAAGCTTTTGGTACTTTTTCTTTAAGTTTACTCGCGCAGCAGCAAAAATTTAATTGGGATACACCTGTACAAACGTATATTCCAACTTTTTCACTTCACGATCCGCTAGCAAGCGTACAAACAACCGCTCGCGACCTAGCATCTCACCGCACCGGTGTCAGTCGCCACGATTTACTATGGTATGCAGCCTCCTTAAGTAGAAAAAACATTGTTGAAAACATTCGCCACTTAGAACTAGATGCGCCGTTCCGTTCTGCGTTTTTATATAACAACTTAATGTATGCCACAATTAGCTCTATTGCAGAAAACATTACAAATGAAACATGGGAACAATATGTTACAGAACATCTTTTAACCCCACTTCAAATGGAATGTACAAACTTCTCAGTTACCACTTCGCAAAAATCAGATGATCATGCACTTCCTTACATTGAGAAAGATGGAAACATAACAGAAGTACCTTTTTGCAACATTGATACAATCGGTGCTGCTGGATGTATAAACTCTAATATAGAAGATATGGCAAAATGGGTGTTACTTCATTTAAATAAAGGAAAAGTTGGCGAACATGAATTACTTGCACAAGATTTGCTTGAACAAATGTATACACCGCACATTCCAATTCCAAATGATCCAATGTTTACTATACCGGAAACACCATTAAACAGCTACGGTCTTGGCTGGTTTATTACTGCCTATCGCGGCCATAAAGAAATCCATCATGGAGGGAGTATCGACGGATTCTCAGCTCTTGTTTCTTTTATGCCAGAAAAAAATGCCGGTCTTGTCGTACTAACAAATTCCGGTCATACATTATTACCTTCTTACCTCGCACATCAAATTTATGATGAATTGCTTGGATTAGAACCAATTGATTGGCATAAACGTGCAATAGAAGATACAGCAAAGCTTAAAGAAATAATAGAAGAAATAAACAAACCGCTACCACAAGTAAAGGAAACTGTTCTTTCCCATCCGTTAAAGGATTATATCGGAACATTCGAACACCCTGCATACGGTACAATTGAGGTACACAAACGAAATGAATCATTATATTTTAAATTTGCGTCATTTGACATTGAAATGAACCATCACCACTATGATATGTTCAATACGAAATGGAATGTTTTCCAAGCAGAAATGGACATATTAATTTCTTATGAAATGAATCCAGCAGGTGAACTGCATGAACTGAAAGTACACTTCCCAGCAACGTTAAGCACAAAGCCGCTTCTGTTTACAAAAATAGAAAAATAAAATTTTAGTTAAGAAAACGCAGGGCCTTCGAAACCCTGCGTTTTTTATTCAATCATTTTCTTCTATTTGTAAAATTTAAGTTTTAACTGTCGAAAGTTTCTCCCTTTGAATCCTTCCTCCCTTATCCTTATTAAAACTTAATTTTTTCTATATTCTGTGTATTATCTCACCAATAATCCCCTTCATTTGATGAACTCCTAAATCTGTATTTGTCATAATAACTACACCTGTTTCTAAATATGGATAAGCAACGAGCATACATTGAAACCCTATTCCCCAACCAAGTGACGAAAATTCAATTCCTTGTCCTGAGCCATCCAGAAAAACAGCTAAACCAGCCCATTCCTTACAACCTTGTGAAGTAATGAGTTCTTTTGCCTTACTTTCAGAAAGACCAATTTTACTTTTACCTTTTAACGCATTTATAACTTCAATTAGCAAAATTGCCAAATCTGTTGGCGTTGTCCAAAGTCCGGAAGCTGCTGGATATGGATAAATCGGATATTTACTAGAAACGACTTCGCCTTTTTTATTATGACCACAAGAAAATAGTCCACTTCTTTCTGTTAATGTTGTTTGTTTGAATGTACTGTTTTTCATATGTAACGGTTCAAATATAAGCTCGTCCATTAACAGCTCAAAAGGTTTACCACAAACATCTTCTATTAATTGCTGTATGATACAAAAACCTGCATCGGAATATTGAAAGTCACTTTCTGGTTCGTATTTCACTTCAATACGTTCTTGACAATACGGTGTTCTTCCTTCTAATAGTTCAGCCATCGTAGGATTACCTAGAATGGAATTAAGTTCATTAAAACTCCCTTCAGGATCGATTACTCCAGATTGATGACTAAGTAATGTTCGCAACGTAACTTTTTTATTTTGCGTATATTCATTTTCAGGAACTTTCCAAGATATAAGTCTATTATTTATATCCTCATCTAAATGAAGGATACCTTGGTCAGTTAACTTTAAAACAAGCGTTGCCGTTAAAAACTTACTAATCGAACACGCGTTAAAAATAGACTGACTGTCTACGTTTCTAGTCGTTCCCGCTTTCATGACACCAAATTCTTTTGTCATATGTATCATACCATTTTCAATGAAAGCAATGCTTAAACCAGATACATTATAGTGCTCCATACGCTCTGAAATATTTATATTCCTTAATTCCATATCAAATCCACCTCCATATTATCCCATGTAAATTTTAACAAAAGAATGTATGTTCGTAAATTGTTTTTATCTTTATCCCGCAAGCGTCATTTGTTTTTGTATCTCATTTTCTTTACTACTAATCTGGCAAATCGAAGTACTTAATGCTATCCTAGAAGAATTAACCATCGTCATGAAAGAGGAACTTACGTTTTGAATACAAGCTAATAAGACTGGAGATAATCCAACTTGAACTGCAGTCTGTGTTTGTAATTTGATAAACATTGTATTTGATGCAGTATTACTTCCTGTTAAAAAACCTATATAAGGAAGGACGAGAATCTTTGCCTCACAAAGGATGAGGGAAAATTCTGATAACATTATGTTATGTCAACCTCATATGAATGAGGTATTCGTGTTTATAAATTATGTTGGACAAGCATACAAGCAAAAAAAACTCCTTTTTCATTTAATATACTAAATATAAATAAAGGAGTTTGATAATTTATGGTACCACCAGGACCACCATTTAAACCAGTATATGGTTCCCTTTATGGAGATGATTCTAGTATTCCTGTCACTCCTAATGGTATAGTTGATTTTAAGATGACGGGACCATCATCCGGAACAATTCTAGATCTTGCAACAAATACTATTACTGTTTTAAGTACGGGAGTTTATAGTATCGAATTTAGTATTGTTATTGCTATAGCTGTCAATGCTAGCGCCCAATCCGAAGTTGTGACAGTTATTGCAAATGTTAATGGCGTAGATGATTTGACAAGTTTTGCGGCTTTTATAATAAATCCTTTTATAATCAATCCAATAGATAATGCTTTTCTAACTATTGTATCGACCCCATCTAAAACCATACAGCGAAATCTCAATGCAGGAGATCAAGTATCTCTTCGTTTTACTTCAGTTGCTGGTGGTGGTTCAGGAGTTTCCGTTTATGACAATCCTTCACTTGTTGTTACAAAAATTGCATAAGGTGAATGAAACAAACAAGCAATGCTCCTTCTAGGCATTGCTTGTTTTGGGATGAAAGTCTCTACTTTCCTATTACATCCTTTTTGATGTATTTCTTAATAAGGAGTGAATCATTCTTGCTAATTTCAGTGTTAAGAGAATTTCCGATAATCTTGATCATAGTATCCTCTTCTAGTTATAGTTTGTTTAACTAATAGAAGTCATTCTACTTATACTCCATTTACATCTCCATATTCGGCGCATACACAACTTCTAAGATGTAACCGTTTGGATCATAAAAATCTACTGTATAATATCCTTCCGAATACTCTTTCACTTCGATCGGACCACGAATGATTGTAGCCTGAACATTATGTAAAAAACTTGCTACTTCATCAACTACAGAACGATTCATTGCTTGATAACAAATATGTCTTGGCCCTAATGTTCGTACAAGCTCTGCATCAATCTCTTTAAAATAAATTTCTGTTTTCCCTGTACTAAAAGCTGTTTCATTTAGTTGTTTCCAGCCAATAATCGAAAATAATTGACGATAAAATTCAATAGACTCCTCTAAGTTTGCTACCCAAAATTCAATATGGTGAATACCTGGTTCAAACGTTTTTTCCGACATACTCCCTTGCTCCCTTTCCCGCTTCACATTATTTTGAATGTACAACACTTACAATTTCTTCTGGTACATTCGCTATGTAATTCGGAGATTCCGCCTGTACCGTTTCTATCACATCATATCCCCAGCTTACCCAAATCACTTCTACACCAATTTTTTTGCAAGATACAATGTCTCGAAGCTCATCTCCTACGTAAATCACATCTGAATTTTTTAGTTTGTTTGCTTTTAAAAATTTCTTTATTACCTTGTCTTTTCCGAAAATATTGTTAGAACAAAAAACATCATGAATATAATCAATTTCATTTTGACGTAAAAATTCCCGAATATGCTCCTCAGCGTTCGAGGATACAATGACAATTTCATAGCCGCTCTCTTTCAACGCCTGCAAAACATCTCTTATTCCATCGAACAAAGTAAGATTTTGAATCGATGGTTGATATAATTTATAGAACTCTAATGCTATCATAGGAATTTTATACAGAGGCACGTGAAGCAATTTACATCTCTCTGGAATTGATAACTTCCGCAATGCTTCAACATCCTCTTCTTTTACTTGTTTAAAACGGTGTTTCTCTGCTATTTCATTGAAAATAGGGATAAAAATATCTTTAGAATCCACTAATGTACCATCAAAATCAAACATAACATATTTATTCATCACCAATACTCCTTGTTATCATTTCTTTTATATTATTTATACTTATGAATTCTCTTTCAAATCGATATAACCTTTTATTCATAAAAAAAGAACAAGGTATATCTCCCTGTTCTCCTTTTTTATGACAGCCATTGCGGCGGTGTATTCGTATTCCAATAAATATCACCAAGCTCATGGTGTGCTGTAAAGTTATCATCATAACGATGGTAATGAAAATTAAAATAATAACCATCTTGCGGAGGATGATCTCGTCTGACGTGAAAACGAAGTAAGTCATCACCAGTTTTTGTATCATAAACATGAAAAATCTTTTCATTTTTTCCACCGGCTGGTTTTTGTGAAATTGCTAAAGACTGTAACGAATCTTCCGGTGTATGATTCGCAAGGTTTGCAAGTGCTTCTTCTATTTTCGGCAATATAACATCTCTAAACTCATCTTCAATTACTGGGCCGATTTTTGATCCGAATTTCTCTATTGATTGCCGCTCAGCTTCCTGCATCGCATAGGAAAGAAATGCTTCTGAACTTATATCGCTTGACTTTTCATCCAGTGTATACGACGGTTGCTCTAGATTTTGTTGTTTTGTAGGCTTGTCCGCTTTTGCAGTATCAAGCAGCGCAGAAGGAGGTGTTACTAATCCAAATGTAAATACAGTAATTAACGCGACGAGTGTCTTTTTCATCCAATTTGGCATGTTGTATCCCTCCCTTTCTTTTTATATTTTTATAACTATTTCTTCTATTATACAAAATGATGCCAATTTTTGCACTTTACAATTTTAATAACGTTAACATCATTTGAATATGAAATAGTAAGATTTCATATAATAAGTATCATTCCTCAATTTTACTAGGAGGTTTTCCATTTGAACCTTGACCTTCTCTTTTCAGCCGTAAGCATTTGTGTTCTCATTTATTTTATGTATGTGTCGATTACGGATTAACAAAAAAAGAGCTATTCAGCTCTTTTTTTGTTAGGAATAAATAAAATCCATACTGTTAATCCAATGACAATCCCTGCACAAACTACAGCAGGAATCATATAAAATTGAGCTAGTGCTGCAATGCCATATACACATAAAGCTGGTATAAAGAGATATGCCTTTGCTTTCTGTGAAAGCCACAGTATCTTCCCTTCTGAACAATATAACTGTAAAAATAGTTTTCCAGAAAAAACTTTCCATTTGTCACTTGAATAACGATATATTGCAAATAACGCAAACGAAATAACGATTACAGTAATCCACCACGGCGCACGCCAAATGACAATTGCGCTTGCAAAGATAACCTGAATGTAAAAGCCACTTGCATCACCCGAACGAAAATATTCCTTTAGAAAAGCTTCAATGATTCTAGCGTCATTACTATTTCCTAGTAATATACGTTTAGAACGTGGAAATAACCAGGGCTTCGCTGCATTTGTAGGTTTTTGTACTTGACCCCCAAGTGCCATAATTTGCGTTGTCCATCTCATTTCTTCTCCTTTTTCTTTTTCGATTTCTTTAAAGAAGAAGCGATAGTACTTCATTTTTTCTTTTACTAGGAAAAAACTGATGATAAGGAGAAAAACAAAAAACAAAATCGTGTAAAAAGGCTGCTGTAATATATATCTACATGCCAGTCCTACATATACAATACCTAAACAAAAGAGAATATTTTTAATAATGATCACTTGCCACTGTTTATGAAACCGAACATCAATATACCGTTGCAGCAAAGAAAGTGTGAAACGAAAGTATGTTAAAAATACAAAGCAGAAAAAAGCTTGTATACCAGTTCCATGCAGACTTTTCAAAAGGATGGGTAGGAATAATATTGTTACAAGTGCACTTGTGAAGCAAATACGACAAAATGAATATATCATTCCATATTTCATCATTTGTTTAATCCGATCTGGAAATTGAATTAAAAATAAACTGTCTGCTTGTTCCAAAAATGACCGCACACTTCTTGAGTACGTTGAAATGTAAAAAACAAAAAGTCCGATAGACAAATATAATACATCTTCATCTTTTGGTCCATTTTTCCAAAGTGAAGCGTAGTATATCCAGCTAAATACAAGTACTGGAACAACTGCATATAATGCAATCGTCCAATCAACAACAGATTGCACTGCCTTCCATTTTCGTTTTATCTCATGAAACAACCTTTTATAAAATAGTGTTCTGATCATGTTGCTCCCGCCTTACAATGACATCAAAACAATCTAACAATGTACCTTCTGGCATGTTAGCAAGCGTTTGAATACTACGTAAATCTCCATTTGCAAATAACGTTCCTTCTGAAATTAATAAGAAACGCTCACATATTCTTTCTGCTGTATCTAACACATGTGTGCAAAGTAAAATACCTGCTCCGCGCTCCTTTTCTTTATATAAAAAATTGAGAAAATCACGAGTTGCCGTCGGATCTAATCCAATAAACGGCTCGTCAATAATATAAAAATCTGGTTCTGTTAAAAAAGCTAAAATGAGCATTGACTTTTGTTTCATTCCTTTTGAAAACTTCGATAGATATTCATGCTTATGCTTGTCCATACGAAATGTACGCAACAACTCTTCCGCCTGTATTTCCCAGCTTCCTGATTCAACATCCCTAGCGGCCATTAAAAGTTCAATATGTTCCCATAATGTTAAATAATCATAATACGTCGGATGTTCAGGTACATATGCATACGGATTCTTTTTCTCTCCAAATGAGACCTCCCCTTCCATATGCGCCAATAATCCAAGAATCGCTTTTATCGTTGTACTCTTTCCTGCTCCATTTGCGCCAATTAAAGCAACTAGTTCACCTTGTTCAATTGAAAAGGCGATATTATGTATCGTTTCCTCTCCAGCTTCGTATCCAGCTGATTTTATATTCACTTGCAGCAACTAAATCCCTCTTCCTCTATATAATTACAATAAATTCCTATGAAAATAATAACATATTTTTCAATTAAAATACTTTTCAATCTAAAGGTAGTGAAGATATCATTCATATGCAGGAAAATAACACGAATAATAGAATATTTTATATTATAAGTTCAAAAATCTTTTATTTTGCATTCTAAAACATTTCTAGCAAACGACGAGAAAGGATATTTATTATGACAATTAAACGGAACATCGAAGCGATTTTCATCGACCGTGACGGTACAATCGGCGGCGATACAACGATTCATTACCCTGGAGAACTACAGTTATTCCCATTTACTAAGATAGCTCTAACTAAACTAAAAGAACAAAACATACAACTATTTTCTTTTACAAACCAACCGGGCATTGCTGATGGCAAAGCAACAACAGAAGACTTTATTCAAGAGTTAGAAGCATTTGGTTTTGACGACATTTATCTTTGTCCACATCGGCACGGTGATGGCTGCAGGTGTCGTAAGCCTGAAACAGGAATGCTTCTTCAAGCAGCGGAAAAACATCATCTTGATTTAACAAAATGTGTTGTAATCGGCGATCGGTGGAGCGATATTGTTGCAGGTATAAAGGTTGGTGCCACAACGATTTTAGTGCAAACAGGTGCTGGATACGATGCACTGCATACGTATCGTCATAAATGGGCGAACATGAATGCTGATTATATTGCCACAAATTTAGAGGATGCTGTTTCATGGCTCTTTTCACATTCTGAATAAAACGGCATTGCTGTTTTATTCATTCCACTCGTTCTGCATACCTCAACTGCAAAAATACTTAAACCATTTCTCTGTGAAAGGCTTGCACCTTTACATTTTATATCGTGATATATCTAGTTATATAAATCCATTTTCATTTTTCAACATATGAGTCGCTACTATACAGAATAAAAAATGACCCGCACTGGCCGAGGTCACTGAAAAAGTCTATTAAAAGAGAAAAAGAAGATACCCCCTATTATATATAGGAGGATATCTTCTTTTTAATTTCTGTATATTGATAAAAATTCTGTTACTTACTCAAAGCAGGTGCTTTTTCAGCAGTCTCGCACTTGCTTTCTCCCTTTACTTTAATCCTTGCATGTGGCAGGAAAAGGCCCTAACCGCTTCTATGCATAACCAGATGTTCTCGCTCTCCTAAAAAAAAGGGCTTTTTAGGCCCTTCAACTTGTATTTATATATGAATTTTTATAAATTTAATTCGTAATAGAAACAGCGATCATCTCTTATATAACCGTTCCCTACATATAAACGCTGCGCTGTTGCATTATCTACTTCCGTTTGGAGCTTTAACCCTTTTGCCCCTGTCTCTACTGCAAATTGCTTCGCCCTTGCTAACAATTCTTTCCCTACTCCAGTTCCTCTTGCTTCCTTCCGCACAAATAAATCATTTAAAATCCACAACTCTTTCATCGAAACAGAAGAAAAAGAAGGATATAGCTGCGTAAATCCAACATATTTTTCATCATCTACTGCCACAAAAATAATGGATTCTTTTCGATCTATACGTTCACGCAAAAATTGTTCTGCTTCTTCCATATTAGAATTTTGTCTATAAAACATACGGTACTCATTAAATAATGATGCTACTCCTTGTAAGTCTTCCATAGTTGCTTGATATATTTTCACTTCTCTTCGCTTCCTTTCCAATAGTTCTTCATTAAATCCGTTGCCCAGTCAGGCTGCTTAATTTCTTCTTTTGACAAAAACTCTTTCATAACTGGTTTCATATCTAAAATAGGGGGACCATCAATCGCATCTAACCCTTGCACAACTAAGCGCTTTCCTTCTCTTCATACTACTTTTACAACCGTAGCACCTAATCGATTCGGACGATTTTTCCCGCGCTGTGCAAAAATACCCACTTTCGGGTACTCTTCATTATTTTGGGGATGTCTTGCTGTGTACTGAATGTTCTCTTCTCTCATTCTATTAAAATAAAAAATCACTTCAATATGTAAAAATTGTTCAACCCCTTGCAAACTCTCGTATACAAATCTGTCAACTCAATAACAGATTCAATTTCTCCCCACAAATCATCTTCTACATTGATTCAATTATCCCGCTATTTGTGGGCAGTAAGACCCCCACCTCAAGATTCAGAGAGAAGCAAAGAAGATAGGTGGGGGATAACTGCCCGTAAAAGCCCGATTGGGCGGGCTAACCGTCAGTGGGGGATGAAGAAAACCCCCACTGACGGAAGTTTCACTTTATTATGTACAAAAGCGATTGGTTGTAACGAGAACATCGTATGCCCCCTTTTTGTAACCACTTACATTATAATATATTTTCTGAATATTTTCCATGAATAATATTTTAGTTTACATAATAATATTATAAGTTAAACAGAAGAGAGTACGTAGTGCTCTCTTCTTTCTGAAAATTATACAAGACCTGTTAAGCTATACATACCAATTACAACAAACACAGCTGTCGTTTTAATAATTGTAATTGCAAAAATATCCCGATACGATTGTTTATGAGTTAACCCGGTTACTGCAAGTAATGTAATAACCGCTCCGTTATGCGGCAATGTATCCATCCCGCCTGATGCCATTGCAATAATACGATGCATCACTTCTAATGGAATATGGAACTGCTCTGCGGCTGCAATATATTTATCTGCCATCGCACTTAATGCAATTCCCATCCCCCCAGAAGCCGATCCTGTTATACCCGCAAGCACATTTGTTGTAACTGCTCCGTTAATAAGCGGATTTGTAAAAGTAGTTGAAATACCGTCACGGATTACGCCGAATCCTGGAAGAGATGCGATTACACCACCAAATCCATATTCTGCACCGGTATTCATTGCTGCTAACAATGCTCCGCCAATACTTACATTTAACCCTGTTTGAAAGTCTACAAATACACGCTTCCAATTTAAAAGGAGTGTTGCAATAATCCCCATGATAAGTGCTAATTCTACTGACCATACTCCAAGTACTCCAGACAATTCTACTTTCCCAAAACTCTTTAAACCAATAGCTGCAAAATCAAAACCATTTGGATACCATTTTGGAATAGTAATTGTAAAAACTTTGTTCATGACACCAACTAAAATAAGCGGTACGAAGGCAAGTACTTGACGAAGTGGTGTAATTTCAGTCGTTGGGAGTGACTGTTTTACACCTTGTTCTACTTCGACAGATGCCGCCATTTCTACATGTCCATCGTCAAATCCATAATACCCTTCGCCTTGCGCTTCTGCCCTGCGGCGTCGACTTTCTAAATACACCATACCGATTATGAAAATAAAAATAGCTCCGGTAACTCCTAGTAATGGGCCAGCATAAATATCTGTCTTGAAAAATGTTGTCGGAATAACATTTTGAATTTGCGGTGTTCCTGGAAGTGCATCCATTGTAAAAGTAAGCACTCCAAGTGCAATTGTACCAGGAATGAGACGTTTCGGTATATTTGCCTCACGAAACAAATTAGCTGCAAATGGAAAGATAGCAAATGCCACAACAAATACACTGACACCACTATATGTTAAAATAGCTCCCATTAATACAATCGCCAGTATCGTTCGTTTTGCACCAACAATTTGGATAATCGTTTTTGCGATAGATTCTGCGATTCCTGACATCTCAACTACTTTTCCAAAAATCGCTCCTAGTAAAAATACAGGGAAATATAATTTAATAAAGCCAACCATTTTCTCCATAAAAATATTTGAGAAAAAAGGTAATACATAAGTCGGCTCTGTAAACAAAACAGCAAACAGAGCACAAATAGGCGCAAACAAAATAACAGAAAATCCGCGATACGCTACAAACATTAACATGCTAAGTGCCAGTAAAATAATGACTAATTCCATGAGTTCCTCCTTTTTAATTTCCAAGGAAATATTTATAGAATTTTCAGTTTATTTACTACAATTCCACTTTATAACGAAAATCCCTCTTTCAAACTCTAAATCTAGTCATTTTTTACAACGTCTCTATACAAAAAAAGACAAGGTGACAACCTTATCTTTTCAGTCAATTACTGTTCTACCACATAATAAAACTTCTTTATATTTTCTACATCTTTAATCATATGAGTAGCTCCCGCCACCGCTAATTCTTCTTTACTACCGTATCCATACATGACTCCGATAGAATCGATACCAACTTGCCGTGCTCCAATTATATCGTGCTCTCGATCGCCCACCATAACTACATGCTCTTTTTCTAAATCGTGATATGTATGTAAAATATGCTGAATAATATCTGTTTTTGCAATGCGTGTTCCATCTAAATTACTGCCGACAATCTCTTCAAAATAATGTGCCATCTGAAAGTGTTCCAAAATTTGTTTCGCAAATACAGTTGGCTTAGACGTTGCCACAAATAACCGCTTTCCTGCATCCTTTAAATCTTGTAAAACACTAGGAATATGCTCATATACATGATTCTCAAACATTCCCTTCGTTTTAAAATATTCACGGTAATACGTGACTGCATCTGTTACTTGTTTTTCATTCATTCCATATATATTTGCAAATGAATGTTGAATCGGCGGACCGATAAAAGAAAGTAATTTGTAATTATCCTGCTCATCTATTCCCATTTTTTGCAGCGCATATATGACCGAATTTACAATACCTTCTTTTGGGTCTGTCAATGTGCCATCTAAATCGAATAAAAAAGTTGTATACATATATTCTCCTCCACTCACTTTACTTTATATGTTACGATCCAAAAACATGTATTCATATGAATCTCTAAATCTACTGCAAATGGTTCAAAAATAGTTGTAAGTTCTTCTTTCGAGTAATAATTTTTTATAATTTCATATTGCTGCCCACTAGCTAATGAACGGATTTTATATGTATTTTCATCATTCGGCTTAGAAATAAGTGTTCCACCCATTCCTTCGTTATACATATTATCTACCATGCATACAATCGAACCTGATTCTAAAACCTCATGAAACTGTTCTAAAAAGGAAAAAATATTTTCTTTCGGAATATGAGAAAACCAAAAATTTGCGTATGCTCCATTAAATGTTTTTGCTAATTGATTTAGTTTATATGCATTTCCTTGTACAAAAGAAACTTTAGATGGCAAAAGCTGCTTTTCTTTCGCTATCGCAAGTACTTCTTCCGAATAATCAATTGCAGTAATG
Organism: Bacillus bruguierae; assembly: GCF_037104725.1. NCBI lineage: Bacteria > Bacillati > Bacillota > Bacilli > Caryophanales > Bacillaceae > Bacillus > Bacillus bruguierae. The sequence goes on from NZ_JBAWSX010000006.1 coordinate 124,748, forward strand.
TACTTAGCCGTTTCAGCAACATATTGCGTCCAGTATCCTGTGCCACAAGCAACCTCAAGTACATCCCTTCCTATAAACTTTTCTTTCAAAACATCTTTTATTTGTATCAGTTCTGCTTGCCTAATAGGGTCTTCTCGAAAATATACTTCTTCATAACTTTTTGCTCGGTTACTGTAATATGCTTTCATTCTTATCCCCCTTACCATTCTAGCCACAACCTTCACTATTTTACAAAAGAATCATTCAAATGTAAACATTCAGTCAATAAGATGCTATAAGTCACCATCAAAACAAAATTCAAGATGTACAAAACCCTTCTCATCATGTATGATTAGATTTATTTTCCAATTTTTAATAGATGGTGAATACATATGACGACAAAATTAATTTTTATTATGGTTTTTACAATGATTATCCATGCTGTGGAAACAAGTTCCTATAGCATTCGCTTAGCTGGAGTTCGATTAAAAAAGCTTGCGGTAGCACTAGCGATTATAGGAATTGTATTACTCGTTTCCAGAACATCGAACCTTTTCCAAGCGGTTATGCTTGGAAATATTGCAGATAGAGCTCGAGCACATGGTGATATCGATATGGAAACTACAATACGCCTTATATTGTTAGCAGCTTCCACAGGAACATTACTTGCACTCTTTTTGTATCCAACGCTTACAAAGTTATTTGGATATGTCATTCAGCAATTTGAAATAGAAGGATCATTCATCCGGATGATGAAAACAATTAATGTGCAAAAACTGCGCTATACAAAAAAATATATTCGATTCCCAAAGTTAGAAATGATTCACCGTTTGCGCGTTGGTGGTATTCCAAAACGGATTATGCTCATTAATATGGTTGTAACAGCAATTTATACCGCTGGCGTACTTTCTGCCTTGTATGCTTCTGTATTAAACCCAACTTATGCTACGACTGCAACGACTGCATCTGGTCTTATTAATGGATTTGCTACCATTCTACTTACAGTATTGCTAGACCCGCAAATTGCCTTACTAACCGAACGAGCCCTTCAAAAAGAAAACGGTACAGAAACAATGGGAAAAATGTATGGATGGTTAATGATTTCTAGATTTTTAGGAACATTACTAGCTCAGCTTCTTTTTGTACCAGGAGCTCATTGGATATTGTGGATTATTTCGATTACGAATTGAAAAAAGATACTCACAACAAATCCCCGGTTAGTGTACCGGGGATTATTTCTCTTTATATTACGGTACTAACCTTGTACAGTCTCTCGGAAATGCACTTGCTTCACGAACGTTCGATAAGTTTAAAAATTTATATACAAGCCGTTCTAATCCAATCGCAAACCCACCGTGCGGCGGACATCCATATCGGAATGTATCGATATACGATTGAAAGTTCTCTACATTTAATCCCTTTTCTTCAAAAGAACGAACTAACATATCGTAGTTATGAATACGCTGCGCACCTGATGTAATTTCTAATCCCTTATACAATAAATCAAAAGAGTCTGTGACAGAAGGATTCTCTTGACTTGGCATTGTATACATCGGACGTGTTTCTTTCGGATAATGAGTGATAAAGACAAAATCGCTATTGTATGTTTCTTTTACATACTTCCCAAGCAATTTTTCTCCTTCTGAATCTAAATCGCCTATCGGAGATTCTTTTCGATACTCTTTTTGTAAAATGGTTTGCGCTTCTGTCACCGTTAATTTTGGAATGTCTGTAATGACCGGAATTTCAATTTGCAGCAACTGTAACTCCCTTGTACAGTATTGCTGTACTTTTTCAAACATATGCCGAAGTACATCTGTTTCAAGCTTCATTACTTCATAAAAGTCTTCAATAAATGCAAATTCGACGTCTAAGGAAATGTATTCGTTTAAATGACGAGATGAATTGTGATGTTCAGCGCGGTACACTGGTGCCACTTCAAAAACACGTTCTAATCCGCCCGCAACCATCATTTGCTTATAAAACTGCGGTGATTGTGCTAAATATGCTTCTTTTTCAAAATATTGAAACTGAAATACGTTTGCTCCGCCTTCCGCTCCTTGTGAAACAATTTTCGGTGTGAAAATTCTTGTAAAATCATGTTGTAGTAAATATTCACTAAAGGCATGTGCAAACATTGATTTAATTGTAAAAATCGCTTGCACTTGTTCATGTCGAAGTGATAACGTTCGCGAATGTAACATTTGATCTAAACCGACCTGCAGCTTCTTTTTATTCACTTCAAATGGAATTGGCTCCGCACCATTTATGAGCTTTACATCTTCAACTAATAACTCTACTCCAAGTCTCGTTTTCTCTGTCCCAATTACTTTTCCTGTAACTTGCACAACACTTTCTACTTCTACTTTATATCCAGCCCATTCTTTTTCAAGTACACATTGTATGACTCCTGTTCGATCACGAAGTAATAAAAAGCTAATATTCCCTAGATGACGAATTTTCTTTACCCATCCTTGTAACACAACTGTTTCATGCGGTGTACATTCGCTAATAAGCGACCGCTTCGTTTGTTGACGCATACATTCCGCCTCCTACAATTAATTGTATGATTATAAATTTATTATTATCGTTGTCATCATCATCCACGGCCGCTCACCCCTTTCAAAGAATACAAAAATCCGCCCCTATATAAGGGACGGATTTCACCGCGGTACCACCCAAATTGTCATATTGACCACTTTTTGCCTGATAACGGTAGGTTCCGTTTACTTTTACTAGTTGTTCACGTTCAAAATAACACTCACAGGTGTCTTTCCATCACGCTGCACCGCAATCTTCTCAGCTACCGATTGCTCTCTGTAGATCAGTTCACGATGTACTTTTCCTGCTCATCGCTTTTTATATTTACGGAATATTCTATCCTTTCAAACAATGAAATGCAAGTTATTTTTCTTTATTTTTTCAAATAATTCGAAAGATTATTTCTCTTACTTCTTCTATACATCCGTTATTATCTTGTTATAAACTTTCCCAAAATTCATCAAATATATTGCTTTACATATTTTTTAATACGTATTAAATCTGGGTCCTCTTCCATTAATTCTGCAAAATAGCCGCTTTCATCTTCTTGCAGTACGCGCTCTAATTCAGTGGTCGCTTCTTCCTTTCGATTCAATACAGATAAATAGCATGCTTTATTATACCTGGCATTTAAATGTGATTCATCCATCAATAATACCTCATCCATAAGCTGCAACGCTCTTTCTGTATCACCGTTTAAATGATAGGAAACACCAAGACCGATATATAGTTCATCCTCTTCTGGATGATGCTCTAATCCTTTTTCCAATATAGCAATCGCTTCTTGGTAACGCTCTTGATTACTGTAAAGAGCACCTAAATGTATAAAACTACCACTCATCATTGGAACATCTTCTGTTAAAGCATGGAGAATATATTCTCCTTCTTCTTCCCTTTGTAAATCTAGTAATATCGTGCCCTGCAACATTCGAATCGATGCGTCCGTCGGCCTTTCTTGCAAAATGTGCTCCGTTTCACGCAATGCCTCTTGCAGCCTTTCCCCATTGTCATCTACATGTTCTAAAAGCAGCATAATAAACTGATGTGCAATTTCATAATTCCAATGGTTTTCGAGCGATTTACGTAATGTTTCTATTGCATCATCAATGAGATTGCCATTTACATAAAAGTGTACAAATCGCTGTACCGCCCCGCCGTTTTCTTGATTTAGGTGGATTGCCGTTTCATACAAATCAATAATAGATGTAATAGAAAGTACATCTTGCGCACGCTTTCGAATGCGGCGATACATTTTTATAAAAAATGCTCCTGTTTGTTCTTCTTGCTCCATCTGTTCCATACATTTTTGTTCAAGTGCGGAAGCTGCATACATAAACGCATAACTCTTTTCTTCTTTTGATATGTCTAAATCTCCTAAACTATCACTTATACTTTTTCTTCGCTTTTGCAATTCGTCTATATACGTTACATACACTTCTTCATTGTGAACATTTTGCATAATAAGCTTTTCAATAACAGGTAAACCTTCTTTTTCATGCGAGGCAAGTAATATTTTCGCATAATGATGTAATATCTCTTCATGATTATTTTCCTTTGCCAGCGCCTGTTCTACATAAACACGTTCTTTCTGGCCATTACCAGATGCCCCGTATACATATGCAAGACTATTTAAACGCCATGACTCAGGAACAATCCCTTTCTTTTTGTTTAAAGCCGAAATCAGTTCCTTATGACGCCCGGCTTTTACTGATATATTCGCTAAATGCTCCATATTTACTAAAAGGGGGGCATTTTTACAACCTTCAAACATATGATGCTGTTCGTTCTCTAAATCTTCTTCAACATAGTAAATTTCAGCCAGTTTTAAATGCGCCATTGCAAAAGTAGAATCTCGTTTCACGCATTGTAAATAAGCTGTTTTTGCTTGTTCCCATTCTTCCAATGTTTTATACGCTTCTCCGAGTCTAAAATGCGGGAATGTATCTTCAGTGATCCGCGCCGCTTGCTCATATAGCCAAATAGCTTTCATATAATTTCCAGCCGACTCCTGTAATATTCCTAAATAACATAAATAATCTATATTATGATTATCTTCTTCAACTAAAGTACTTAAAAATGAAATCCCTCTTTGTAAAAATGGTGTATCTTCTAGCTGCGTCACATATATATCTAGTGCATCCCGGAAATTATTTTGTATACAAACGATTCCTTCTTCCATGATTGTTAAAGCCGATTCCACTTCTTTTTGCTCTATGCTTTGATCCATAGCAGCATTCCATAATACTTTCCCAGCATTAATAAGGAAGTCACTATCTTCAGTAAACTGTTTTTTCAGTCTAAAAATATATTGTTTTCCTGTTTCATAGCTTCTTTGTTTCATGTAGACTTCACCTATCCCTATATGACAGGATACATCTTCCTCGTCATGTTGAAGTCCTACTTCATACATGTTCAGTGCTTTTTCATATTGCTCTCGTTCTAAATAAAAGTCTCCTAAATTCGCATATAGTGCAGCTGATTGGACATCATTTTGCACTCCTTCTAGTAAAATCTCTTCTGCTTTTCTTTCATCATCTAATTCTGCTTCATAAATATCAGCTAACATGATATACGGAAGCGGCAGTTGACGATCTAATTCCTTGCCGATTCGCAGTCCGCGAATTGCCGATCGTACCTTTCCTAATTTATGAGCACACTTCGCACGCTCACACCAGACATATCCGTCTCGTTTATATTGTTTTAACAATATAGTAAACACTTCATATGCTTCTTCATCTCGATCTGCATCCATTAAAATAAGAGCATGATTAACAAAAACAAAACGATCTTCGTAACGCCCCGTTGCAATAGACGAATACTTTAGAGCCTGTTCTAAATCACCTAAATACATATATCCAATTGCCATATAACTCCAAGCTACTGGCTGGTCAGGATCTAGCTGGAGCGACGCGCGAAAACTGGCGATCATATCATGATAACGAGATTCATCTAACGCAATGCGTCCTTCAATAAAATGATAGAATGAATTAGAAGTTTTATGCTTCACTTGTTCTAATACTTTATTTGCTTGTTCCAGTTCTTCAATACGCACAAAACATTGCGCTGCATGAAGGTTTACATAATCGGATTCCGGATAGGCATGTAAAGCACGCTTCGCACAGCTAAATATAAACTCCTTTCCATCTTGTAAATCTAAATGCTTAATCGCATATAGCCATGTATACGGATTTTCGTTATGCTCATGTAAAAGCCTTAATAAATTTTCCACATCGTCGTGTTCAGCAAATTCCATGTGATCTGTTAACGAAAAGATGCGACGGAAATACAAATCATCTTCTTCACATAAAGAAGAAAGCAGCTCACTTTTCTCTTTTGGAACAATTGCGATAGATAAATAGTTTGTATTTACATACTGCTTTGCAAATTCTTCATATGTGACAAGTATGCGCTCTGCAAAATTTGGATCTTGAATATATAAAACTTGCAGCTGATCATTATAACCAACTACCAATTGCACATGCGAAACATGATCTATATCGACACTAAGCATAACCGGAATACCCGCATCGATAAATCTTTTATACATGTCTACTGCACCTACAAAAAAGCGACTTTTATAACCAATCCCTTCTACGTATTCAACTGTTTTTGACAACTTCGATCCGATTCCATCAAAAATATGCTTAGCAATTTCATCTTGATTTTCATGCTTTCCAAAAAGCTTCAGCATCATTTCGATACTTGCAGGTACACAGTAGTTATCTTTCTGCACGACAGGTATAATTGGTAACATCACTTCTTTTTGCTCAGCAAAACGCAGTGCGTTGTGATAAGGGGAATCTTTTAAACTATTCTCATTTTCTAACAATGTTTGCAGAGTAGCCCAATCACCTTTCGTATAATAGATTTCCGCCCAAATTTGTAAGAAAAACGATTGATAACTATGAAATGGCAACAACTTTTGAACTTCATGTAAAACTTGGCTCAGCTCATCATATGCTTTTTGATCATATAATCTTTTAATCTTTTCTAAATAAAAGAACGGAACTTGTGGAAATTTCTTCATCGCTTCCGTAATGATTTGTAATGATTCTTCATGTTCCCCTTTCATAGAATGTAGCTCAGCCAATAAATATGTTGACGTATCTGCGCATTCTTCATAATTCATTCCTTTTCGAAGTACTTCTTCTGCCTTTAGCCAATCGCCTTTAAATAAATAGAAGTAACCCCATTTATCAAAAATCGGAATTTCACTTAACTCTTCTGCTTTCTTCATATATGTATAAGCTTCCTCATAACGACGCATTTCCAGTATGCAGCGTGCCAATACGAAATATGTCTTTGCAAGGTGCTCTTTTTTAACAGAATTCCCTTTTTTTCGCAATGCCTCTTTTAACAAATCTTCTGCATCTAATGATTTTCGTTCATCAATTAAATCATCACAAAACCAAGTAAGAGTACGAAAACTGTTAAAACGACGATGCGCATACCGTACCATAAATCTACTATAAGATGGCATTAACCCTTCATCCAACAATTGAATAAGTGTATAAAAATCTTCTTCTGAAGAAATTTGACCGAGCCATTTTTTCATATATGAAAGGGATTTTCTTGCTCTTATTTCCTCAATTTCCTTTTGAATTTCCGATAAACCATTTGAAAATTCTTTCCTTTTTACGTATACCCTTAATTTCTCAAAGTCTCGCATCTTTTCACTCCATTCTTTTTTCATAATTTTATATACTAGTTATAGAACTTACAATGCTTTTTCACAGTTTCTTCAAAAGAAAAAAACAGAGCGTATACTCTGTTTTTCTTATCTTATATCTCGTTCGCTCTAAGATGAATCAACATATGCTTATTCCCTACTTGGATTTGCTTTGCTTGTTGCATCGATTCCTTGATGAATAATTGTTTCATAAGTAAGTTTTCTTGTAGTAATTCTTTATACTTCATAATTACATTCTGTAATTCCTCGTCACATTCAACTTCAATGTCTACTCGCAAATTTACTGGTAAATTCAATTGTTTTCGATATTCCTGTACAGCGCGAATAAATTCTCGCGCCGTTCCCTCCTGCAGCAATTCATCCGTTACATTCGTATCCATCATAACGGTATATAATCCATTCGTAGCATCAGCAAATCCTGTTTTCGGCACTTTTTCAACAAACACATCGTCTAATGTTACTGTTACAGCTTCTCCAGACGACATTTGACATGCTCCCTTTTGATCCTCTATAAACACTTTTACTTCTTCACTAGATAAATTTTGCAGCCAATGATTTACCGTATTGATTTGTTTTCCAAATTTCGGTCCTGCTTGTTTAAAATTTAGTTTTAACTGATATGACATATACTCCGCTTCGCTATGTTCGATCGTAACTTCTTTCACGTTAAGCTCATCCATTATAATCTCTTTATAAGAATCCCACTCCATTTCTTGCTTCGCATTCTCAAATACAACAAGTTTTGCTAATGGTTGTTTTACTTTTAGTGTATGTTGATTACGAATGCTACGTCCAAGCTCAACTACTTGCAAAACAGCTGCCATCTCTCTTTCAAGCTGTTTCTCAATTAGCGCTTCTTCACATACTGGATAATCTGCTAAATGAACACTACTGCCTTCTAAATTAAAATGAATATCTTCTGCTAAAAATGGTGTGAACGGCGCAAGTAGCTTACTAAGCGTAACAAGTACTTCGTGAAGTGTATCGTATGCTGCTGCTTTTTCAGCATTCATACCAGATGCCCAAAAACGACTACGGGAACGTCTTACATACCAATTACTTACCTCTTCAACTAATACGGCTATTTCACGCGCAGCTGTTGTAAATTGATAATCCTCTAAAGCAATGCTTACTTTTTGAATCGTACTATGCAATCTTGATAATACCCATTCATCCAATTTTGTTTTCTTTGTACTATATTCCTGTTTTGGATTGTATCCATCTAAATTCGCGTACAATACATAAAAACTGTATACATTTAACAACGTATCAACGAGTTTCGACTTTGCTTCTTGTACAGTTCGTTCTGAAAATCGCTTTGGATTCCACGGCGCACTATCTACAAGAAGTGCCCACCGCAGGGCATCCGCTCCAAATTTCTCTACTAAATCTACTGGATCTAACGCATTCCCTTTACTTTTAGACATTTTTTGCCCATTTTCATCTAACACATGCCCAAGTGATAATACACGCTTATACGGTGCTCTTCCAGTGTACAGAGTAGATACTGCAAGTAGACTATAAAACCATCCGCGCGTCTGATCAATTCCTTCAGCAATAACATCCGCTGGAAACTGTTCTTCAAATAACTCTTTATTTTCAAATGGATAATGATACTGAGCAAATGGCATCGAACCGCTATCAAACCAAACGTCAATTACTTCTGGCGTACGATTCATCGTCTCACCACATTTTGAACACTTTACCTTCACTTCATCCATATATGGCTTATGCAACTCAATATTTTCATCTACAGCGCTAATCGCAAAATTTCTAAGTTCTTCAATACTTTTCGGTGCAAATTGATGATGACATCCATCGCACTCCCATACGTTAAGCGGCGTACCCCAATATCGTTTTCGGCTAATGTTCCAATCAACCATATTTTCTAAAAAATTACCGAACCGGCCATGTTGAATATGCTCTGGATGCCATGTTACTTCATTATTATTTTGTAAAAATTGCTCTTTTAAAGCAGTTGTTCGAATGAACCAACTTTCATTTGCGTAATAAAGTAACGGTGAATCACAGCGCCAACAATGCGGATAACTATGCTCATACTTCTCCTTATGATAAAGAAGACCATGCTCAGCTAAATAGCGAACAATATCAACATCACACTCTTTTACAAATTTCCCTTGTAAAAAAGGAACATCAGATGTGTATTCTCCCTTCTCGTTTACAACATTCACAAATGATAGACCGTGTTCTTGAACCACTTTATAATCATCTTCTCCGTAAGCAGGTGCGATATGAACAATTCCTGTACCGCTATTGGCTGTGACAAAATCAGCATTTACTACACAATGACCATTTGTAACTTCTGCAAATTGAAATGGTGGTACATAAGAAAGACCTATTAACTCGCTTCCCCTGTGAACAGATAACACTTTATACTCTTGCTGCAGTACATCTTCCACTAACTCTTTCGCAACAATATAAACATCATCCCCTTGCTGCGCCCTCACGTATTCCATCTCAGGATGAACTGCTAACGCTACATTAGCGGGAAGCGTCCACGGCGTCGTTGTCCAACCGAGAATATACTCGTTTTCCTGATCTGCAAGCTGAAATTTAACTGTTGCACTTAAATCCTTCACTGTTTTATATCCTTGCGCCACCTCATGTGAGCTTAACGACGTTTGACAGCTTGGGCAATAAGGAGAAACGCGGTGACCTTTATATAACAATCCTTTTTCATGAATCGTTCCAAGAACATGCCAAACACTTTCAATATAGGAATTATCTAACGTGATATACGGCGTATTCATGTCAACCCAGTAACCAATACTCTCTGTAAACTCACGCCACTGCTTTTCATACGTAAATACACTCTCTTTACATTTGGCTAGAAAGGCTTCTACACCGTACTTTTCAATATCATGTTTCCCAGAAATGCCAAGCTGCTTTTCAACACCTAATTCCACTGGTAATCCATGTGTATCCCATCCAGCCTTACGCAGCACTTTATATCCTGTCATCGTTTTATATCTTGCAACCAAATCTTTAATGGTTCGCCCTAAGGCATGACCGACATGCGGAAGCCCATTCGCAGTTGGCGGTCCTTCATAAAATACGAAAGATTGTGCACCTTCACGATTTCGAATCGATTGCATAAAGGTATCCTGTTCATTCCATTGCTTACGAATTCGTGCTTCTCTCCTTACAGCTAATTCTTTCACATCTACCTTCTTCATCTACAATCACTCCTTAAGAAATAATTAAAAGTACACAAAAAACCCGTCCCTATCATTAGGGACGGGTTTACCCGCGCTACCACCCTACTTCTATTGATCAATGGCTCATCAATAGCACTCAGCAACGTACAATCATACGCGTTCCTTGTAACGGTAGACAACCGTTCGAACTTACTATGTTCAGCTCGACTCCTCGGAGATGATTTTCAAACATATACCGAACACCGGCTTTCAGCACAGCACCGGCTCTCTGGGGAACAGTGATATATTTTACTTGTTCTCGTCATCAGATTTGTATACTTTTGTTAACAGTTATTTTATTCCAATGCACTATCAATTGTCAATCATTTTAGAATGTTTTTTAAATTATATTTATTTAAATTCTACACTTATTGGAATGTGACATGCATAACAGCATGCCGCATGGTTAAACTACTGAAAGAGCTAAACATGTTTATTATTAGGAAAAGTGGTGTTTTTTATGTCAGATCTTTTAGAGCCAATCGAGTATGAAACAGGTACAGCGATTCAAACCTTTAACATTATAGAAACAAACGTTACTACTGATGGGTATGAGGTTCTGTTGAATATTGATTTAGACAGCGGTTACGAATTAGAAAATGTCAAAATGCAAATTACCTATGAAGAATTAGCAGGGTATGAAACAACCGATATCCATGAAGGGGTAAAATATGCTTTAGGATTTTTTAATCATTAATTATATGATATTTGTACTTTCCCATTAGCCTCCTAATGAATTTGGACACTTATTAAGAATCGTTTTATTCTTAATATCACCAAACAAGGGGGCATTTATTATGCAAAGAAGAACGCATTCTATAGAATGTAAACACTAGATACCTCAAGAAACAATCTGAGATTAAAGATAATATGTGTCCAAATTTATATAAACCTGTTTTAATATTTCGACATATAAGTCGCTGCTATGCAGAATACATTATGACCTGCACTTGCTTGCTCCCTTTGTTTTAAACCATTGCACGTGGCAGGAAAAGGCCCTGACCGCTCCTATGCACGGCCAGATGCTCTCGTCCTCCCATAAAAAGAAAGGGGTTTTATGTTGGTTTTTTAACTCATATTTTCTTGTTTCCATACATCCATATAAAAAGGTAGAGTTATTTTTAAACTCTACCCAATACTTTAATATGAAATTGCTCGTCTATTTTGAGTAGACCAATTGTTATAAAAGTCAGACCAATACATAGAAGCATTTTTCTCACCAGTCCAAGGATCGTTATAATAAAAATTGTTTTCATCATACCCTACAAGCGTAATAGCGTGAACTGTAAAACCATGCATAGTCATCCAAGCTACAACAGGTTTCCCAGCATCTAATTGTCTTTTTATATCTTGCCCAGTTAAATTTATTGAACTACCTGCGTATTTACGTACTAAATCCATTAGAGCAGGTGGATATATAGTCCAACCTCTACCAAAAGGGTTTCCTACAAAACCTAGATTTGGATCAAAACTAGAATACGGCATTTCGTATGCAAGTTGAACTTTATCTACGTTCGCACCTGCATATTGTAACATCATAGTTACAGAAGTTATCTCACAACCAGATACTAAATTTCTTGATGGCATATAAGGATCACGTTGGCTAATAATCGGCACATCCATATGTGGATAAGTAGAACCTTGAACAACAGCTCTACTATCTATCCAATTTAAACCACCCTTATTGTCTCTAAAAGCATACCATGTTACACCGTTGTAATTTACAGATAATTTTACATTTAAGTTCTTATTAGCAAAATTAGAAGCAAAGCCAATATAAGATGCGTTTTGCATACCATAAGGTCTTGACCATACAGTATGACCCTCAGGATTTGATACATGATACGTTTCATTCATTTCTATTATATTAGATGCACTAGAAATTGCTCTGGAGTCAACCCAACCCTCTTCATTGTTACCAATTTTAAAGTTATACCAAAGTACTCCATCTTTTTCCGTACTACGAATGATTTGAATTGGTTGATTTATGTACTTTACAGCAGGGTTAACATATTTAGCACTACTTTCACCATAAGGTAAAGTCCATACAATATGACCATTAGTGTCTCCAATCATTGCAGTTCTATCTTCATTCTGTATTGTAAGATTTGCTAATGTTTTTGCATCAACCCACCCTAACACTCTATCACCTAACTTGATTTTATCCCAAGTTACACCCCATTTTTTTACACTCTGTATAATTTGAACTTGTTTATAACTATAATCACTAACAGGCGCAATCCAATTTGCACCGTATTCTCCATATGGTACACTCCAAATACCGTCAGAAGGTTTTATAGAACCGCTTATTGTTAAGGTACTATTTTCAATTTGTACGTTTTCTAAATCCGTTACAACTCTATCACCATCTATCCAACCAATTAACTTACCGTCTTTACTTATGTGATACCAATTTGTGTTTCCTATTTTTACAGTTCTTATTACTTGTACAGTTTGATATGTATAATCATTTGTAGAACCTAAATATCTAGCACCAATGATACCGTACGGCGTTGACCATATCCCATTACCATTTGTATTTCCAATCATTACATTGAAATTAACAGAAGTCGATTGTCCTTTATCTAATGCTTTATCATCAATCCATCCGATAACTTGACCATTTAAACTAAATTTATACCATGTCGCATTTCCAAAAGTTACTTTTTTTATTAATTTAATGTTTTGGTAAGCGTATTTATCTGATAAGTCTATGTAGTTTGCACCGCTAATACCATAAGGTACAGACCATATACCATTATTTGATGTTGCACCCATTACGGCGTTTTCATCTATTTCTTGTACGTTTGTCAAATCAGTTAACACTCTACTATCAAGCCAACCGATTGTTTGTCCGTCTACACTAAATTGATACCATACTATATTGTTTACTGTCATTTTTTGAATCAGCTGAACTTCTTTTCCTACATACTTATTTGTGGAATCAACATAGTTTGCACCTTGTAATCCATATGGTACAGACCAAATGCCATTACCTTGTGAAAACTTAATAAATTGAGTCTCTTGTACTGTTGTTGCACTAGATTGTGAGGTAGATGGTTGACTAACATTCTCTTGTGGATTAGATGATTTAACCTCATTACTTTCTATGTTATACGATTTGGCACTGCTATCTTGTTGATTATTTGAATGTACATCTCTATCTTGTACATTTTCTAACTTACTATCATTATCTTTCTGGGTATCTGATTTTATATTACTGCCTTGTAAGTTTTGTGAATTATCTATTTTAAAACTATTATCTTGTGATTGATCTTGTAAATTATTTGATTTAATATCTTCACCCTGTAAGTTATCAGCTTTTATAAACGTTGGTTCTGCTAACAATAAACATACGCCAGTTACTCCTATCACCGCAACTGATTTACTACGTACCTTTAACTTATTATTTTCACTCATAATCTTATCTCCTATTAAATTTAAATTGTAAGTTTAATTGATTTATTGTTGTCTTATTCAAATACTTAGAGAGTATGCACTATTTTGTGTAAATAAAAACAAAAAAAAAGACCTTTTCTTAATAGAATTGGGTTACCGCAAAAATTCATAGAAAAGAGCCTTCCTATGAATCAGTTTACATCAAAAATCATGGAAGCACTAGTCCAAAACAAGATATTACAGAGATTTTCATGGGCACTTAGAAAAAGCCGCGAATACACTACTAGTAGCAGAATTAACAGTTTTTTTAGACTATGCAAAATTACACAAAATATAAAGAAGACTACATACAAATAATTTTCCCGTGCTCAGATTTTCTCATAATCCCTGCTTAGTATGACATATGTCATATACAATACTTAATAAATATTGTAATTTATTAAGTGTCGTAAAACATAGAAGATATTTTATTTATAACCTAGCGCTTTAACGTATGACAGGACCTCATATGAGTACGTTGATAAGACATTTTTATAAGACAGTTTGTATGTGACCACTACAAAAATTAACTATATATATCCATTTTAATTTTCCGTCATATAAGTCGCTGTTATGCAGAACGAAACATGACTGCTACTTGCTTTGTCATTTTGTTTTAAACCTTGCATGTGGCAGGAAAAGGCCCTGACCGCTTCTATGCATGACCAGATGCTCTCGACCATCTAAAAGAAAGAGGTTTTTATGCCGGTTTTTTAATTTGTATTTATATATATCTGGAGGATTAATATGAAGTACGAAGTTATAATATTTGATGCAGATGAGACTTTATTTGATTTTAAAAAATCTGAAAAACACGCTCTTAAAAATACGATGCTGGCATGTAATATAAAATATGATGAAAGTTATCATTTAAAAATATATAAGGCTATCAATACAGCTATATGGAAAGAGCTAGAGGATGGACTTATTACTCAGAAAAACTTAAATGTTGAACGATTTAAACGGTTATCAAATAAATTAAATGCTAAATTTGATGAAGTTGAACTCGCACAATTATATATGAAACATTTATCTAATGCTTCTTTTTTATATGATGAGAGTATAACCCTTGTCGAAAGTCTACATCAAGAATATAGACTTTCGATAATAACCAATGGTCTCAAAGATGTTCAAGATAATCGAATACGGAAATCTACTATAGCAAAATATTTTGAAGATATAGTAGTCTCTGAGGATGTTAATGTATCGAAGCCAGATTCTAAAATATTTGAGCACGCCTTAAACAATTTAAAGCATACTGACAAAAACAAAGTATTAATGGTAGGAGATAGCTTAACTTCTGATATACAAGGCGGAAACAATTTTGGCATAGATACATGTTGGTTTAATCCTAATCAAATTGTAAATACATCAGAATTAAAACCTACTTATGAGATTTCAAATTTGATGGAGCTTAAAAAGATACTAAAAAAATAGTCATATATTAAGAGAATAGTTATCTCAAAAAGATTTAAAAGAATACATTTTGAAAAAGATTGATTAAAATAAATTCCTACCGTATAAAAAAGCTCCTCTAGGCACTCAAATGGCTTAAGGAGCTTTTCAAATCCACTCGCTTCTCTGTACGTTCTTTGACAATGATGTTCTTCTATTTTCCACCCTGTCCCAACAGGAATTGCTTAATATTCAAGTATTCAATTCTCTCCAATATTTTTTGTTTTCAGCTTGTACAAGGCAGATAATTTCTTCAATATCACGCTTCTCTATATAGTATGTTCCGATTCCTCGAATCCACTGTTCAAAATTTGGGGCAATTGCCTGCCACTCCGTATCTTTATCATCGCTTGTAATGGCGTAAATTTTGTCCGTCTGTCGGTGAAGCAAAAATGTATAAGGATCCGTTTGAGCAATCATTAACCATTCACTTGGTCTCTCCCCTTCTCCCCACCAACAATCCCATCCTGTATTAATTTCAATCAATTCCTCCAAATAATTTCCGCGTCCAAACCAAATATTAAAGAACTCCCACTGATTCAAGTCATATTGACGAACAAAATTTAAAAAGACACTTTTCGGATGAAGCTGAAATTTCTCTTGAAATTCTTGAATAGGTTCCTGATGAATATTGTTCTTTAATAAAAATGAATCAATCTCTAAGTATTCTGCCATTGGAAGCATTCTTTCTTTCAACTTAATTTGAAGTTCCTCCATCGAACATAATGGATTCTTTTCCTTCGACATATGCCAGATACCCCCAATCATTCTCAATGTCTTGCAATCTAAATAATAGACGAAGCTCATTTGTTAACAATTCATTTAGTATTTTTCTTCACCTTTTAAAAGCTAAGAGGGTTATTTACTTTTCAACTACTTATCTCTAACCCATTCTTTATTTTCAAATAAGTCAATTTTTTCTGTATATTGTGTTGCTTGATTTGTTTGAAAATTACTCTTACATATCTTCTTATACAGTTTCAAGACTAATATCTAGTTGATCTTCTATTGTCTTTTCATAGATGTTTTTTGACTTTCTCGGTCTTATTTTTCTGATTAGAACGTTTTCCGTTCCGCTTTCGGTTTATGACCGCGCTTTTTCGGCTGTGATTTTGATTTCTTTTTTTGCGGAGTCGCCCGGTCTCGTGACTCAAAATGCGCCGCATCAATAGGAACATAATGATTTGTTATTATGTTTTCCAGGAATACTACTACTTGTCAATGATCAAATCCCTTTCTCTTTTACATCTCCTCAGGCGCTCCCATTCCCAGCAAACGTAATCCTTCTTTCAATACAACTGCCACCGCATATACAAGCGCAAGTCTACTTTCTTTCTCTGCATTTTCTTCTAAAATACGAACGTTACCATAATATTTGTTAAACGCCTGTGCCACGTCTAATAAATATTTTGCAATATGAGATGGCTCGTATTTAGCAAACGCTGTTTCAACGACTTGCGGAAAACGATGAAGTAATTTTATCACTGTCCAACTTATATCGTCTGTTAACTGTAAGTCTTGCTTCTCAATGTCTACATCACTTTTTTTCAATAATGAACAAGTACGTGCGTGCGTATATTGTACGTATGGTCCTGTTTCTCCTTCAAATTTCAGCATCTTTTCAAGTGAAAATTCGATGTTATGCATGCGTTCGTTTTTCAAATCATGGAAAATAACTGCGCCAACTCCGACCTGTCTTGCTACTTCATCTTTCTTCTTTAAGTTCGGATTCTTCTCTTCAATATTTTTCTTTGCTAGCGCAATTGCTTCTTCTAACACCTCTTCTAGTAAAACAACTTTCCCTTTACGAGTAGACATTTTCTTACCATCTTTTAAAATAAGTCCGAACGGAACGTGAGACATGCCTTCTACCCACTGGAATCCTATTTTTTTTAGTACAGTGAAAAATTGAGAGAAATGCAAGCTTTGTTCTTCTCCAACAACGTATAATGCTTTATCAAATGCATACGTATTTTGACGATATAATGCTGCAGTTAAATCACGCGTTGCATAGAGAGTAGCACCATCTGATTTTTTAATTAAACATGGCGGCATTCCTTCTTCTTCTAAATTAACAACTTGCGCTCCATCTGATTCTTCTAATAAACATTTTTCTTCTAGAAGCTTGACCAAATCATCCATCTTATCATTATAAAATGCTTCACCTTGAAAATTCGAGAATTCTACGCCAAGCAGTTCATAAATGCGAGAGAACTCTTTTAACGATTCGTGACGGAACCAGTTCCACAAATATACCGCTTCTTCATTGCCATCCTCTAGCTTCTTAAACCAAGCACGCCCTTCTTCTTCAAGCTCTGGATACTCTTTTACTTCTTCATGAAAACGTACGTATAACTTAAATAACTCGCGAATCGGATCTTCTCTAACAAGCTCTTCATTGCCCCATTTTTTATAGGCGGTAATGAGTTTTCCAAACTGTGTTCCCCAATCACCAACGTAGTTAATGCCTACAACTTCATAACTACATTTTTCACATATATGTTTTAAGGCATTTCCAATCATTGTAGAACGTAAATGCCCCATCGAAAACGGTTTAGCGATATTAGGAGATGAATAGTCAATCACAACTGTTTTTTCTTGCCCAAAGTACAGGTTTCCGTACTCTTCTTTTTCATCTAGTATCGTATTTAACACCTCATTACTTACAATTTGACGATTGAAGAACACATTTACATATGGTCCAACTGCCTTCACTTTTGTAAAGGATGGGTGAGATAATTTATCTGCTAGTTCCTGCGCAATAACTACTGGTGCCTTTTTATATTGTTTTGCTAATGTGAAACAAGGAAAAGCGGCATCTCCAAACTCATCTTGCTTTGGTGTTTCAATTAAAGCGGCAATTTGTTCTAATGATAAAGCTGGTTCTAATACATCGAATACATGCTGTGCAAACTTCATTTTATATTCCATCAGTATCTTCCTCCTTTTATCAATAAAAAAAACTCGCCTCTTTTCTAAAAAAGAGACGAGTTTACACCCGTGGTACCACCCTTGTTGTTCATAACGAACCACTTTCCCGTTTATAACGAGGTTAGGGAGCCCCGGCTTACTCTACTACACCGTTCAAGCAGCATCTCCGAAGTGCGCTTCATTATTTTCTCCGCACTAGGCTTTCACCGTCCCTAGCTCGCTATTGCTTCTGAAAATAATTACTATCTTCATCCAAGATTTTCTATAAAAATTTATTATAATCTATTATACATATTGTCTAATAATTAGCAAGTTTCAATTACACCAAAATGAAATTTTGCGCTTTTTCGTTTATAGACAAAGAAATTATGTTTTTCAAAACGCTTGCTGCGGAAATGATCCTTTAATACAACCCGTTTTCGCGCTACACGCTTAGCCTCTTTAACTGTCTCATCCGTAATATCATTGTACAGTGCAAAATGTTTTAAACCACGAATACCGTCTGATTCTAATACCGTTTCTTCAAACATCGGATCTAAATATACTACATCGTAGCTATAATCTGCACAGTGTTGTAAAAAAGATAAATGCTCTGTATGTTTTACTGTAATTCGCTGCATTGCTTCGTTAATTTCTGTTACACCTGCATCCCATTGCTGAAGACCTTTTCCGATCAAATATGCCATATAGCGATTACCTTCTAATCCAGTGATTTGTCCCGCTTCTCCTACAGCATAACTAGCCACAATGCTATCAGATGCCATGCCAAGTGTACAATCTAACAGCGTCATCCCTTTATCTAGCTGCGCGGCTTGCAGAAATGGATCATGTTCACCACGCATTAATCGCTTCACGCGAAACATAGCAGAGTTCGGATGAAAAAAGAACGATTCTTCCGTTCCTTGCGGATAAATCGCTAATCGATTTTTCTGAGCAACAAGTACATCTTGTTTATATTGCTCATGTAATTCATAAATAGGACGATCATTTCTCATAAGAAAAGAACTTTGTAAATCCGTTGCTATTTTTTCAGCATATGCAGTCATTTCTTTATTTGTTCGTCCTGCTGTCGTTACAATCATTCTGTCACCTCATTATAAAGTGAAACTTCCATCATTGGGGGGCTTTATCCCCCAATGATGGTTAGGTGAACCAATCGGGCTCTTATGGGCAGTTATCCCCCCACCTACTTTCTTCATTTTCTTGGTATCTTGAGGTGGGGGACTTACTGCCCGTTAGTGCGGGACAAAGAAAAAGGGAGAAAATCTCTCCCTTTTTAGCAATGCTTTTCAAAAGCTTGTTCTAAGTTTTGAATAATCTCTTCCATTGTTGCACCTTCAATTTCATGACGGTGAATAAAATGAACAACTTCTTTTCCTTTTAATAATGCCATAGATGGTGAAGATGGCGGGATATCATCAAAGTAAGAGCGCATCATCGCTGTTGCTTCTTTATCTTGACCTGCAAATACAGTGACAAGATTGTTAGGCTGCTTCTCAGAACGTACAACCGCTTGACCAGCTGATGGACGCGCTAGACCTGCCGCACAACCACAAACAGAGTTCACAACAACTAATGTTGTCCCTTCTGCATTTTCCATGTATTCTTGTACACCTTCTGCTGTTGTTAATTCTTTAAATCCTGCGCGTACTAATTCTTGACGCATTGGAATTACCATTTGGCGCATGTATTCTTCGTATGCATTTGTCATGTTACCAATCTCTCCTTCAACTTTCATTCCAAATTCATCATATCACGCTCTAATACTAGACGCAAAAGAAACATTATAACTTTCTTATTTTTTCCTTTGGATTTCACAAACACCATTTTTACAATGTCCAACAGGGACAATTTCTCTCTTTGTCGCAATATAATCATATAAGACATGACCAAATCCGAAAAAAATCGATAGTTTAATAAAAGGTGCGATTACCCAGTATGCAGGAATTGCTTTCGCTAAGACATATATACTTCGAATCCCTTTATACCAGCGCGCATCCTTATAAATGTACAAATGTTTCTCCATGTTTTGCTGCATCTCTTCTGATAAACAATATTGCTGAACAATTTCTTCTTCACGAAAAGAAACAAATGTTATTTTCCCCTTTTTATCTAGTTCCTTTGTTCGATTTGCAATCTTTGTACACATCGGACACCAGCTATCGTAAAAGGCAATCATAGCTATTATTCTCCTTTTCGGTACTCCGTCATTTGCTTCCAAACAGAACCTTTTGCTTCCTCACCGCCCTCAATGCGTTCAAGTGCTAAACGCGCTTGCATTGCGACTTCAAATTCTGGATCCTCTTGCGCTAAGCGAAGTGCTGGGATTGCACTTTCGTCACCAATTTCAAATAGAAACATTGCCGCGCGCCAGCGTACAAGTTTACTTGAATCTTTTAATGCTTTAATCATCACAAACATCGCAGCAGGGTCACCGATATCTGATAAGCAATCACCTGCTGTGCGGCGTACGCTGACTGATTTATCTAATAACGCCTTATAGAGTAAAGGTAAAACGCGGTCTCCTTTGACCATTCCTAAATAAGCAGTTGCTAAGCGGCGAATCGATACTTTTTCATCTTCTAACGCTTTCTCTAGTACAGGAATATCCTCTTCTGTTGGATCCATTTGTTCAAGCGCTGCATAGCGCTTTGTCCAATCAGAATCATTCATCATTTCCTCAGTTACTTTATATGGCTCACGCTTTGTAATCGTTACTTCTACCTCTCCTGCTTGTTGTAATAATTCTTGTACAACCGCATCTACACGATCGGCTGGATATGTCGCAACAATTTCTTCCACAACTTCTTTTCCAATCTCTTCAAAGTTACCATAACGCGTACTTTGCTCAATCCATTTACGCTCTTTCACAACATTTGGCGCTGACATTTGCACTTTCATAATCGCTTCCTTAAAACGATCTGGTAACCCTACGCGTTCCTCAGTTGTACCATCTGTTAGTTTCACTTGCATCGGAATGGTAAAGAACATTTGAATAAACACTTTTACTTCCCCAAAATGGGCATTTTGTTCTTGTTCGCTCTCTGTTACGACTTCTTCACCAAAGACTGTGCGAACTTGCTGTAAAATATGTTTCCAATCATATTTCGCATTACGTTCTACCGCTAAAAAGTCGGCTACATGATATACACCTTTTACACCTTCAATTTGCAAAATTTGCTGCACTCTCTCTGGAGCCTCATTAGCATTTTCACGTGTATAATTGTTACGCGCTCCTGCTGGTAATACTTCATTTAAAATAACCTTCATTGTATTTGGACTTGGTGTCGGTTCAATGCCTTTAATCTTCACGTATATAGTCTCCCCTTTATTGCTGTTCTTAGCTGTATTGTAACATGTTCTCAAATAAGACTCCTACTGAGGTGCTTGCTCTTTTTTCTTCTCTAAAAATGTAATTCTTTCAATCACAACTTCTGTCTTATATATTCTCTTGCCGCTCTCATTATTGTACCCACTCGTATGAATATGTCCTGTTATACCAACAAGTTCCCCTTTTTTACAGTACATCGTTACATTTTCCGCTGATTTCCGCCATATCATGCAATGAATAAAATCTGCTTGTTGCTCTCCTAAACTGTTACGAAAACCTCTATTTACAGCTACGCAAATACGCGCATAAGCAATGCCCTGCTTTGTATAGTGTAACTCTGGATCTTTTGTTAATCTGCCAATTAACGCAACTCGATTCATCATACAAGTATGTCACCTCTTCGTTTTTTCTTTATTGTAGAAAAAACGAAACGTGTAGTAAAAAATGTAAAAAAATATTTTTTTATATGAAAACTCATCTTTATTTCTATAAAATTTCAAAAAGAAATCCTGCATGATACAAACATGCAGGATTTCAGTACGTTAATCATTTTTTACAAAATAAGAAACGAAGCGTAAAATTTCTAAGTATAACCAAACTAATGTCATCATTAAGCCCATCGCACCGTACCACTCCATATACTTTGGAGCACCGCTGCGTGCACCGCCTTCAATGAAATCAAAGTCTAACATTAAGTTTAATGCAGCAACAACAATTACAACTGCGCTGACGATCATACCAATCGTTCCACCTTGATGTAAGAATGGCACTGGTACGCCAAATAGTTGTAAAGCTAAAACGATTAAATACATAATCATAATTCCAAATGTCGCTGCCATCACACCCGTACGGAACTTATCTGTCACTTTCACAACACGTGTTGCATATAACACTAACATTGCTAGTAAAATAGAAATTGTTAATAATACTGCGTGTAAAATAATAAAATCACCAAATCGCATTGTATATACAGCAGAAATACTTCCTAATAAAATCCCTTCGACAGCAGCATAAATCGGTGCTGTAATTGGTGAAATACGCGGTACGAATATCGATACAAGCGAAATAATAAAAGCAAAAATTAAAGCACCTATTAACACTGGCATTTGCATTTTATTTTGAATCATCTGCATATATGCGTACACAGACGTTCCCAATAACAATATGAGCATAATAAACGTTTTTCCTACTGTACCACCGATTGTCATCGCTGAAGTACTTACGCTCTCTTTACGAAACGCATCTTTCTTTAACATTGGATTAGATGATCGCATGATTTCCCTCCTAAAATAGATTCTACCAATAGTGTAAAGTTTTTCCCTTTACATTTCAACATATGCGGCTTGTTTTTACTTTAAACCTTCAATAATGTCAGATAATTCACTCCAACGCTCCATTGTCTGTTCTAATTCTTCTTCTGTTCGCTGCTGCTCTTCAGAGAGTTGCTGTGCTTTCGTATAATCAGCGCCCACTTTTTCTAATTCTTCTGTAATACTTTCAATTTTCGCTTCTAATTCTGCAATCTTATCTTCAATCGTCTCCCATTCACGCTGTTCATTATAGGAAAGCTTGCGTTTCCTTTGTTGTTTTGGAGCTTCTTCTACTTTCTTTTCTTTCTGCACTTCTGCTTTTAATAATGCTTCTTGTTCTTTTTTCTCATCTAAATAATCGCTATAACTACCAAAGAAGATTCGAACATTTCCGTTACCTTCAAATACAAACAGTTCTTCTGCAATTTTATCAAGGAAGTATCGATCATGCGATACAGTAAGGACAACACCAGGAAACTCTTCTAAATAATCTTCAAGCACTGTCAATGTTTGCGTATCTAAATCGTTAGTCGGCTCATCTAAAAGTAAAACATTCGGTTCTCCCATTAAAATACGCAATAAATATAATCTTCTTCTTTCACCACCTGATAATTTACTAAGCGGTGTACCATGTGTATGCGGCTCGAACAAGAAACGTTCTAACATTTGCGAAGCACTAATCGTTTTTCCATCTGTTGTATGAATGACTTCAGCTGCTTCTTTAATATACTCAATCATCCGCTGATTTAAATTCATATCTTCATTTTCTTGCGTATAATATGCGGTTTTTACCGTTTGTCCAACTTCAATCTCACCGCTATCCGGTTTGATTCTACCAGCTAACATGTTTAATAGAGAAGATTTCCCGCTACCATTCGCACCAATAATACCAATGCGATCTCCTGGTTTCACAATATACCCAAAATTACGAAGAACAGTTTTATCACCAAATGTTTTTGTCACATCTTTTAATTCCAGTACTTTCTTTCCTAGTCGGCTACCTCCAAGCGCAATATCAACGTTTTGTTTTGCACTTGGTCCTTCTTTCTTTTGCAATTCTTCAAAGCGCTGAATACGTGCCTTTTGCTTCGTAGAGCGCGCCTTCGCACCGCGGCGAATCCAAGCAAGCTCGCGGCGATATAAGTTTTGACGCTTTGCTTCTTGTGCCATTTCTTGTTCTTCTCGAAGTGCTTTCGCTTCTAAAAAAGCACCGTAGTTTCCTTCATAGCTGTATAACTTACCATTATCTAATTCAAAAATACGGTTTGTTACACGATCTAAAAAATAACGATCATGTGTAACAAGTAAAACAGAACCTGTATAACGTGATAAATATTCTTCTAACCATTCTACTGTTTCATGATCGAGATGGTTCGTTGGCTCGTCTAAAATTAATAAATCTGGTGTTTGTATGAAACATTGCGCCATCGCAACGCGTTTTTTCTGTCCGCCTGATAAATTTCCTACTTCCGCCGAAAAGTCAGTAATACCGAGCTTTGTTAACAACGATTTTGCATTTGCATTCGCTTCCCAAGCATTCATTGCATCCATACGCTGCTGCACTGCAAATAATGCTTCCTGTGCTTTTTCACTTGCTGGATTTTTTTCTAAGTTCAATAATGTTTGTTCATATTCACGAAGAAGACGAATTAACGGTGTATCACCATGAAACACTTGCTCCAGTACAGTTAAATTTTCTTTAAAATCTGGCTGCTGTGATAAATAACTAATCGTATATCCACGTGTATGCGTCATTTCCCCTGTATCTGGAATTTCCGCGCCCGCAATAATTTTTAATAGCGTTGATTTACCAGTTCCATTTACACCGATAATACCAGCGCGCTGTCCCTCGGTAATACTAAAAGATAGACCATTAAATAACGGTTTATCTCCATATGATTTCGATACATTTTCAACTGTTAACATTCTCATATTTGTGCATTCCACTCTTTCATAAATTGATTAATAAATTGCTCCATATAGCGATGACGCTCCTCAGCCTCTTCCTTCGCTGCATCTGTATTCATTAAATCTTTTAACTTTAGCAATTTTTCATAAAAATGATTGAGCGATGGTTCATCGCTTTTTCGATATTCTTCCTTCGTCATCGTTTCACGCGGTGGAATGTTTGGATCATACAGTAAACGTCCCTTTGCACCTCCATAAGCAAATGTTCGTGCAATCCCGATTGCTCCAAGTGCATCAAGGCGGTCTGCATCTTGAACAATTTTCCCTTCTAACGTCTCCACAGTTCCGCCGTGTCCACCCTTATAAGACATATTAGCAATAATATGAACAATATGCCGTGCATCTTCTTGGCTAACACATAATAGCTCAAGCCAGTCTGTCACTTTCTTCATACCAGCTTCTTCACTCTCATTTAACTTCTCATCTGCAACGTCGTGAAGTAAAGCTGCCATTTCAATAACGAAGCGATTCCCACCTTCTTTTTCAAACAATGCAATCGCTAATTTATGTACACGTTCAATATGATACCAATCGTGACCACTTGCATCTTTTTCTAATATGTCTTTAACAAATATAATCGTTTTTTCAATTTGTTCTTGTTTGTTCATAATATCTTCACCCAATTCACTATTGTAACACGCCCTCATTTTTTCATCACATATTTTCTTGTCCGCCCATACTATATGTTGTACTCAGTATCATGAAGGAGGAAAAAAAATGTTTTATAACTCACAACAGCCTTATCCGCAGCAATCCTATTATCAACCATATCCCGAACAACATCTACACTACCAATACCATTATGATCCACGTTTCCCTCAATCCGGCCCCCCAATACCATCAGAACCAACTGAGCAACAAATCCAACAATACGCTTCGCAATTTCAACACTTAAAACAACCCGTATTAAATCTCATAAAACCGTGGGTAGAATACGGCGTAAAAGAAGCTAAATATACATCTGTACCACACGCAATGACGGAAATTGCTGCAATCACGTACTTAATTGGAAAAGGTTACAATCCAACAGTTGCTCATTACATTGTTGAATCTTGGGAGAAGAATGAGCAGTTTTAAAATAATTCATTTTGTAATTCTCAAACACTATAAAGCGCCAAAGACCTTTATTAATAAAGGTCTTTGGCGCTTTATAGTTCTTGGTTTTATTTTATTAAAATATTATTTTTTCACTCATTTTCATATAAATTTATATAGCTTGTGAACAAAGTGTGAGCATGTTATGTACCAATATTCCTTGTAAAAATAGCAAAGTACTCGTTTTCATTACATCACAGATCTTTCAACTTTTTAGAGAAGCTTACTGCCAAAACGCAGATATTGCACACCAATACATTTATTGGAAGACAAATCCTTAGTCTCCCTATGCTAAGGAAACAAAATAGCCCCTTTTTTGGTTTTTGGTGGCATAATCAATGTTATCGGAAGCTTTTTATAAACAACCAGAGGAGGATTTTTCATCCCTCCCTATCTTCCTAGCTTCCCTCTGAATCTTAAAGTGGGGGTCTTACTGCCCAAAAATAGCGGGATAAAAAGGGCTCGTTCACCCCAAAATATACCTCTGCAGCAAGGCAAACGCTCAGCCATCCAAACGCTTGTTACATAGAATAGAGAGAATACCTAGTAAATTCCTTGTTCATAATATTACTTTTAACATTATGAACACTCAAATTACAAAAGTAGGAAACCTATCTATACACGAAATAAGGTGATTCGACGGTTTCCTAGAAAGGATGAATGCATCTTGTCTTTTCCAAATATCCCTAATATTACACCTACTATTTCTGTTACGACTCCACAGACCATTCCATTGCTTTTAAGCTCCATTGCTCTAGAAGAATTAGCTTTGGCTCACATTATCAATGCTGAGGCTGAGAAGCTTCAATTTGTTTTAGGAACATTACCGCCGGGAAGAACTACACTTTCTCCTCCAGTAGTTACGATATCTAATCTTCTTACTGTCAACTCAAGTGTACAAAGAACACTTCGTGACGTCATCAAGAAGGAAATGCTCTTGGAATTCAAATTCGAAAATGTGCTGGATTTGTTAGCTACTATTACTCCTCCACCCACAGCAACGATTACCTTGAATGCTAATCTAACCACAGTATGTGCTTTGGGAACAGGGGCACCAAATAACTCTGTTCTTACTGGTCAAGTGTTGGTGAATGGAAGTCCTCCTCCAACAGGTACACCGGTTTCCTTTACAGTAGATAACCCTTCTCTTGGTACTGTATCTCCTAACCCTGCTTTTACAGATGCATCCGGCAATTTTACCACCACTTTCTCAGCAAACGTCCTACCTGGCGGGACTGCAACTGTTACCGCTTCGCTGCCTGATTTTCCTGGAGTAACTAGTAGTGTCACTATTATCGTTATTAACTGCGATTAACTATTATTTTATCTACTACCAAGCATGTAATGAATGATTCCATAAAAGAATCGAATACTACTACTTTTTCTAGACCAGTATTGATAAATAATAAAAATAAAAACGAGCTGAATGAATATTAGCTCGTTTTTTATACATACATGGGAGAAAATGAGGAGGATTGGATTTATAGTCTGTGTTTCCACTAACATCCTAGGTGCTGCATCGATTAAATAAAAAGGGCTTGTTCACCAAAAAATGTACCTCCACAGTAGGACAAGTGCTCAGCCATCCAAACGCTTGTTACATAAAATGGAGAGAATACCTAGTAAATTCCTTGTTCATAATATTACTTTTAACATTATGAACACTCAAATCACAAAAGTAGGAAACCTATCTATACACGAAATAAGGTGATTCGGCGGTTTCCTAGCTAGAAAGGATGAATACATCTTGTCTTTTCCAAACATCCCTAATATTACACCTACCATTTCTGTTACGACTCCACAGACCATTCCATTGCTTTTAAGCTCCATCGCCCTAGAAGAATTAGCTTTGGCTCACATTATCAATGCTGAGGCTGAGAAGCTTCAATTTGTTTTAGGAACATTACCGCCGGGAAGAACTACACTTTCTCCTCCAGTAGTTACGATATCTAATCTTCTTACTGTCAACTCAAGTGTACAAAGAACACTTCGTGACGTCATCAAGAAAGAAATGCTCTTGGAATTCAAATTCGAAAATGTGCTGGATTTGTTAGCTACTATTACTCCTCCACCCACAGCAACGATTACCTTGAATGCTGATCCAACCACGATATGCGGTTTGGGAACAGGGGTACCAAATGAATCTGTTCTTACTGGTCAAGTGTTGGTGAATGGAAGCCCTCCTCCAGCAGGTACACCGGTCACTTTTACAGTGAATGATATTTTTGGTACCATAGCTCCTAATCCTGCTCTTACAGATGCATCCGGCAATTTTACTGCCACTTTCTCATCTACCGGCGATTTTGGAATATTAATTGTTACTGCTACCGCTTTGGGCGTAGACAGCAATTCCGTCACTATTAACATTATGAACTGCATTGGGTAACTATTATTTTATCTACTGCTAAATATGTAGTGAATGATTCCATAAAAGAATCGAATACTACTTTTCTAGATGGGTATTGATTGATGATAGAAATAAAAACGAGCTGAATGAATATTAGCTCGTTTTTTATACATACATGAAAAAAAATGAGGAGAATTGGATTTGTAGTATGTGTTTTCACTAATATCCTAGATGCTTCATCGATTCAATAAAAGGGACTCTTTCAACAAGAAATGTACCTCTACAGCAGGACAAGTGCTCAGCCATCCAAACGCTTGTTACATAAAATGGAGAGAATAACTGGTAAATTCCTTGTTTATCCCGCTATTCTTGGGCAGTAAGACCCCCACCTCAATATTCAGAGAGAAGCATTGTCCAGCTCTAGCGGCTAGAATCTCCGGTCGTTTCGCCTTTCTAAAAGAAGATAGGTGGGGGATAACTGCCCGTAAAAGCCCGATTGGTGAGGGCTTTCCATCAGTGGGGGATGAAAAAAAACCCCACTGATGGAAGTTTCACTTTATTATATTATTTTTAACATTATGAACGTTCCAATCACAAAAATAGGAGACCTATCTATGTATACATGGAATCAGATGATTCGAAGGTTTCCTAGAAAGGATGCATGTATATTGTCTTTTCCGAACATCCCCAATATTACACCTACCATTTCTGTTACGACTGCACAGACCATTCCATTGCTTTTAAGCTCCATTGCCTTAGAAGAATTAGCTCTAGCTCATATTGTCAACGCTGAGGCTGAGAAGCTTCAATTTGTTTTAGGAACATTACCGCCGGGAAGAACTACTCTTTCTCCTCCGGTAGTTACGATATCTAATCTTCTTGCTGTCAACTCAAGTGTACAAAGAACACTTCGTGACGTCATCAAGAAGGAAATGCTCTTGGAGTTCAAGTTTGAAAACGTTCTGGATCTATTAGCTGTGATATCTAAATTTCTTCTTGTATCAAATCGTAACGATAACACGATAGCCATTTTTGACATTTCCAATCCTACGAGTCCTGTACTTGTAAGAGAGTTTGGTGAAGTAGATTTTCCAGGCGTTTTTAATGGTCCTACCGGATTAGCAATTACAGGAACCACGCTGTATATCGCAAATCAATTCGATAACTCCCTTGTAATTTTTGATATTTCCAATCCTCGATCTCCTGTATTTGTGAGTAAGTTAAGTGCAATAGATTTTCCAGGAATTTTCAATAACCCTACCGGATTAGCAATTGCAAATAACATTCTATATGTATCAAATCCCCCTAACGACGCAGTAGCCATTTTTGATATTTCTTCACCTGCGTTGCCTTCCTTTGTAGAGCAAGTGGATGAAGGGAATTTAAGTGTGCCTACTGGATTGACGACCACAGGTACCACGCTGTATGCAGCAAATTTGGGCAATAGTACGGTAGAAGTTTATGATATTACCATTCCTCCGAATCCTGTACGTATAACGGATTTTGGTACAGGATTTTTAAATGGCCCTACTGGATTGACGACTGCGGGTACCACGTTGTATGTAGCAAATTTCAACAATAGTACCATGGATATTTTTGATATTTCCATTCCTCCAAATCCTGTACATGTAAGAAATTTGGATACCGGAGCTTTAAATGGCCCTGAGGGATTGGCGATTACAGATACGACTCTGTATGCAGCAAATTTTAACAATAGTACGGTAACAATTTTTGATATTACCATTCCTCCGAATCCTGTACGTGTAGCGAACTTTGGTGCAGAAGCTTTAAATGGCCCTTTCGGATTGGCAATTTTTACAATAGGAGGCTAGAGGGTTCTGTCTTGGAGCCCTTCCTTTTTCATAATGTATACCGTATTTATGTCATGTTTACATAACATATCATTATCGTCAGTCTTTCTCAGTCCTAATCCTTTATGAAACAAAGATTCTCGCCTCTTTCACTCACTTTCCCAATTTTCATTGTTAATCGGTAGGCTAATAGGTCGGTACCGCAAAACAAAAGCTTCCGTATCAGCATAATAAGAAAACTTCCACTCAAAATTGAGCGGAAGCTTCCTTATTATCGAATCCACTTTACGTAAGATTCGTCAAAATACATCCAACCTTCAACACCTTCTTTGTACACATAAATCCAATCCTCGTATCTGAAATGGACATCCCAAGCTCCAACATTTGCTTGCCCTACAACTGGATCACCTTTTGATGCTCCTTTGCGAAGGTTAATGTTTGTTCCTGAAATCCAAACAACTCCTTTTGTTTTCCCATCTTTATTGATTTGCGCTACATCATCACGAACCCAGTTGTTTTCCGCAATTTTGTACCAAAAGTGAGAGTCATCATAATACCAATCGAGATAAACGTGACCTGAATTTTTATAAACTTGCCGCATGACTTTTGCATCTAAAGATGGCCTTTGGCGAACATTAGCAACTTGGACAATTATAGTGATACTCCCTAAGTTGTTTGTTTGCCAATCTGGAGGAAGAATAATTTCACCGTCATCATTTCCACCTATAAACCATTCAAGAGATTTGTCTCCTATAATATAGTTTAAGTCACATTCACCAATTCCATCTACATATCCTGTATCAGTATACTGCCATAAATCACATGCATAATCTGGACGCTTCCCACCGTAACGCGGGATCCAAAGGAAATCAGCTTGTACATTTTGTAATCCATAAGAACCATACAGGTGATGACTTACGTACAACCCAACTTTCCAACCAGCTGCTTTACAAGTATTAATAAACATTTGCGATGCTTCTGCTAGTTTACTAGGACCACAACTCGCTAATGTATCATCCTCAACATCTAACACAAGAAATTTAGCATTAGGGCTTGTACGAGCCATAAAATCCTTAGCTTCTATTACAGCATCCGTTACACTGACATAGCATCCATAAGCATATGCAGCGTGTGGAATGTTACGTTGTTCTAAATTTGCAACGTATTCCTTATATTTTTCATCTATTACTCTCGAACCGTATTGTACACGACAAATAGCCAAGTCTAATTGCGGCGCTGCTACGTCCCAATCGATATCGTCGTCCCACTTTGAAATGTCAATAATATGTCCCATTTCTGAATATCTCCTTTTTATTATTATATTCAGAATCTATTTTATGGTCTGTCCGAATACCTATTATCATTCAAATAAATAGTTTACTAGATTTATCTTCAAATCTTATACTTGGAGGATGAATTTAAGTTTGAAAAAAGCGCACCTTTAAAATACCTTGTACTTTTTGAAAGAAACAGTGCCGCTTCTGTTGTAATGTTTGAAAATGGTGTGCTATATTTTTAGATTTCATTTCTTACTCCCTTCATTTTAATCCTTAATTTAATTAACATACTTACATTGTAAAATTATACCACTCCCATTCTACTTATTTTATGTTTTATTTCATTCTTTAAGAAAAATAGAAAAGCCACCTTTACATGTAGGTGAACCTGACGATAGTCGTAAATTAGATAAAGACGGTGACGGTATTGCCTGTGAAAAATAATATACATATTTAAAATCATTTCTTTTGGCTCAGTTCCACCTCTTTGAAGTTTTTTCTGTAAAATATAATATTAATGGATAATGAAAACCCCGATGCCCAGACATCGGGGTTTTCATTATTCTTTTTCTTTAATAGCTGTTTTGATCGTTCCTGATTTTACTTTATTCCCATCAAAGAAGCGTAACAAGTCACCTTGAATAATACTATCGGACATTTTTAATTCTGTCTGCGCTCTATCAATAAGCGGTTTTGCTTCTTGTTCTGGCACTTGAACAACTTGACCGTTTTGACGATTGTAAAATGTGTTATTGTAATAAATATATTTGTCTGTAATAAAGCTTCCATCACGTTCTACAACAAATGGTTTGCGTTCTGGTGAAAATAAATCATGACCAAACTCAATATCGTTAGAAGTATCAACTCCTAATAAGTGAAGAATTGTTGGTTTTACATCTACTTCACCAGCAGGAGCAGTCATTGTTTTCCCCTCTGTTTGACCTGGAACATGAATAAATAATGGTGTACGTTGCAACTGCATGTGATCATATGGATTAATTTCATTTTTCCCTAAAAATTGTGCCATCGCACGGTTATGGTTATCTGAAATACCGTAGTGATCACCGTAAAATACGATAACTGAGTTGTCATATAATCCCGTTTCTTTTAAGCGTTCAATAAAATGTTTCAAAGCTTCATCTTCGTAACGCGCTGTAACAAAATAATTATCTAATGTTTCATCACCTGAATTAAATGGTTCAATCATTTTAATACTGTCATCGTACGCAAACGGAAAATGATTCGTTAACGTAAGAAAACGAGTATAGAACGGCTGTTGAATCTTTTGTAATTTATCCACAGATTGATCAAAATATTCTTTATCCTTTAATCCCCAGCCAAGTTTCGTCTCTGGAGTAACTTTATAATCTAATTCATTGTAGAATCGATCATATCCTAATGACGGATACATCATATTACGATTCCAAAACGTAGCATTATTCGCATGGAATACAGCTGTATAATAGCCTTGCTGATGTAAAATTTCTGGAGTTGCTACATACTCGTTTCCGGCATTCGTAAAGAATACAGAACCACGATCTAACGGATATAAAGAATTATCAATCATAAATTCTGCATCTGATGTTTTCCCTTGTCCTGTTTGATGATAAAAGTTTTCGAAATAATAACTTTCTTTTTTAAATTGGTTTAAAAACGGTGTAACTTCTTGTCCATTTACTTTAGAATCAATTAAAAAAGACTGCGTTGATTCTAAAGATACAACGATAACATTCTTTCCTTTTGCCATTCCAAACATATTTGGATCAGGCTTTACCTCCACCGTCTTCATATAATTTTCTGCTTCTTGAATTTTACTTCCATCCGCAAATACTTTTTGTGAGCTTGTCTTTACTTGCAAGCCAAGATCATATAATTGATGAACATATAATCCAAGGTTTTTCACAAGCATAACACGGTCAAATGAACGAGTTAATAATTCAGGGCGTTCTTTTTCCGCAAAACTAAGGTTTACCATAAAAACTGCGATACAGATTAAAAAATATAGTGACTTCATAGAGCCAGAAACACGTGCTGTTTTTGCAAAATTAGGCTTCTTTTTAGCAATGTAAAATAAAACGATAATATCTATAAACATTAAGATAAATTTAACGTTTAACAATGCTTTGACACTAGATCCTAATCCATCCATATTCGACGTTTGCATTAATACCGGAAGTGTAACAAAATCATTATAAAAACCATAAAACATCACATTACCAATTAAGATAATGGTCATAATAAGGTTAATAATGATAGCTATATAATTCCGTTTTTGACCCTTTGCAAATAAAGCAAGTCCAACTAACACTAAAGAAGACGCTAATGGACTAATAAAGAGAATCCATTCCTGCATAGCAGATTCTAGCTTTAAGTCAAAACTAGTTCGCGTAACAATATATGTTTTTAACCAAATCAAAATAGCAACTAATAACGGAAAACGCATATTTTGAAATTGTTTTTTTAACGTTTCTTTCATTTCTCTCTTCCTCTCTGACTGAACAATAGTAGCATAATATCTCTTCATATATTTATGGTTTTTTTCTCACCGACACATTGTATCGAATACATTTGTATTCCGTGTGAACTTTTTCTTTTTTTATGTAAAATGAATACATGAAAAAAGAAGCTCTTCTATATGAGCTTCTCTTTTACTATAGTTCCTTCAAATTCGCTCCTTGTAGAAAGGGAAGAATCACCTTGCTTGTTGCCCTGTTTCTTAAGGTTTACTGTTTCTATATGTTAGTTTTTCTTTGCCTCTATTTTTTCTTTTACTTTTTCGGCTTTATCTAAAGATTCCCCAATCTCTTTTTGCTTTTCTCTTATTTCATCAACGCTATCTACCGCTTTAATTGCTTTATCAATGCCTTTTTCTTCTATTTTCTTTCTCTTTTCTTCTCTCGTTATTTCTTTATTCTCTATATCTTTTGCCTTTTGCAACATATCTTCAGCATTGGACTTTACAGCTTTTTCAAGTGTCGTATCTTTTTTTATATTTATCACTTGATTCGAGTCTTCCATCGCTTGTTTATAATCTCCATCTTTTAATGCGGTCGCACCATGTTCCATCCATTTTGCAACTTTCATAAATGTTTTTGTTTCATCAGTAGATTTTTCTTGGTCAGCTTTTTTAAACCACATAATTGCATCACTATACTTCTCATCTTTCAATGCTTTCATACCAGCTTCAACATGCGCACCATAATTACTAGTACTACAGCCGGCTAACATAATAAATAAACATCCTATAGTTAAAATACGTTTTTTCAAGCTATTTTCCCCCTACAACCTTATACTACTATATTATTTTCGAAGGTACCACATCAATTATATATATTCATTTTAATTTTTCGACATCTTTGTCTAGCTCTGAGCGAGCCGCTTCCGCTTTTCTTTATGATCCAGCTTCAGCGGCTAGAACAGTCGGTGGCTTCGCGTCTTCCGCCGAGGCAAAAAGCACCTCTATGTCAGAAGCTCCATCCCCCTCTTGTTCTGAGCGAGCCGCTTCCGCTTTTCTTTATAAGTCGCTGCTATGCAGAATACAACATGACCGCTACTTGCTTGCCCCTTTTGTTTAACCTTGTCTGTGGCAAAAAAAGGCCCTTACCGCTTCTATGTATGGCCAGATGCTCTCGCCCACCTAAAAAGAAAAATGGTTTTATGCCGTTTTTTCAACTTGTATATAAATAGAAAAATAAGCTCATACCGAAGCTTATTTTTCTATGTCTTTATTAAATCTATCATAATGAATCATTAACTTGAGCATACATCATCTCTAAGTTTTTTTACGCAATTGATAAATTCTTTTCTTTATCCCTTTTATAAAACCCGCACACATAGCGAAAACACGCATGATATTAATAAAGGTAATATCTTTTATTAATATTACTTCTGTTTTACTACGTTTTTTTAGGTGAATATATTTGTTCGTCACTTTCGTAATTCGTCCTGTATACATTTCTTTTTGGTCGTATAGTTTTATATACATACCTTCCCACAATTGCAAATGATTCATAAATGCTTGTTCAAAAAACTGCTGTTTCAAATTCACTTGTTCTGCTACAGTTTTCCCAAACTGTAGCATCAATTTCTTTCGAAGAGTTTCATCATATATTAAATGCTGATGAGATGTAGAAACATTAGGTATCGCATAAGGAATATTCGCACTTTGAATCGCTGTGTACGGGATGAAAATACGTTCCGTTAATGTTGTAAGCACAACAAAATCTCTACCGATTTCATTTACTTTCGCTAGTGTGTGTACACTGCCCCCGCCTCGATTCGAAAATATTTCCACACGCTGATAACGTTTATGTTTAAAAAACTTCATTAGCATCATCACTTGTTTTCGCTCTGGTAAACATTCACCTAATACTTTTAAATTAGCACCATGCATATATTCCTGAAGCATCTTTAATTCATGAGTCGGTAAAGCACTAGCTGGAGATGTATATCCTTCTCCCCTTTTTTCCTTATAGTCCAAAACAAGACTCTCCTCATCACGAACCTTCATTATGCCATTCTCCTCCATACAAACCTCCTTTTTCTTTACTCATCATAAATATTTTATGATGCTAACTCATAGTTTATTATGGAGGTGAAAACACAAATGAATTTTTTAAGTGGCATTATTTTATTTAGCTATTTTTTTATCGCAGCTATTTCATACTACCATTTATACCAATCTCGGCATCTCATAGGCTATCACTTAGGTATGAATATTGCAATGCTATCTAGTACGGCTATTGGTTTAGCTGTCGGTACCGTTCTCGGATCACAATTGCCTTTAGATGAAGGTGTAATTACAATTGTAACAACAATAATTGCTGTTGCTGTTGGCGCTGTGTTTGGAGCATTAGTTGATTATCAGACACTGCTAACAGGTGTCGCAAGTGGTATTATGTCTGGACTCATGGGACCAATGCTTGGTTTACACTCAACACAGCCCGCTTTCTTAATTATTTGTACAACTGTAGTCGTATTTTTATCTTTCATTTTACTACGTTTTTCTGTTCGAAATTAACGAATTTTTAGTGGAGGAACGATTCAGTTATGTGCAAACTTCTTAGACGGAAACATATACTCATTTTATTTAGTTTTATCTATCTTTTTTTACAAACAAAACATGTTTTTGCAGAAACGAACACTATACAAATGAATCCTAAACCAGATGAGAAACTGACAAACGCTCCATCAAACCTTTCAATGACTTTTTCATCTCAAATCAATAAAGAAAAAGCTACTGTTCAAATTTTTGATGAAAAAGGATTGAACATAGTTAAAAACTCAATTGAATTTTCGAACAACGAAACAACTTTATCTTTACGTTTGCCTTCATTAACAAATGGTGTATATACGGTTATTTATTATATACCGATGAACACTGGAGAAATCGTTCGTGATTCTTACATATTTACAATTGATGTATTTTCAGAAGAGACAGCTAATCAATCCATCTTTTCATTTCGCTCACTCTTCCAACTCAAATATGATTCGCAATTTTGCGGAAATATCTTCGCAACCACTTCAGAACAAACTTGGATTACACTTCTTTATTCTACAAGCGTGCTTCATTATTTTGGAATTATTATATTAATCGGATGGATTATATGGGGATATCTGCTTAAACCGACTGATTCCATAAATTTCAAACGCTATCAAGCTACACTTCTTATTTTTCAATTATTCTTTTTGCTAACGACATTACTTTTACTCATATTCCAATCCATTAATACGATCGATTTTGACCTGAATGAAAAAATAGTAACACTACCAATCGATATATTATATGGAGTTTCCTGGATTTTTTTAGTTTCGCTAGCTTTTATTAGCTTTTTCTGTCTATCTCGCTCAAATTTAATCTGTATTTTATGGGTAGTCTCTACTTTGTTTATAAAAAGTATGACAGCCTACACTCTAATTATATTCCCATCCCCTTTTACAATAGTTTTTGAAAATATCTATTTATATATTATTACTGTTTTAGGAGGAGGTTATTTATTTATAGCTGTTTTTCAAAAACAGCTCTTTATTCAATCACTTCTCCCTAAAATTCATTTATATGTCTGTATTTTGACAGCCATTTTATTTATCTATAATCTGTTTGTTTATTTTACTTATTTGAATTTAAATACATCTGGAGCAACATTTTTCACGATTCAATTACTAACCATTCTCCTTTGTTTGATACATCTGTACATGTTTATCAAATCTAAAAAAAGCACATATCTTTCGCTTGGTTTTCAAGCAAGTATTTTATTATGCAATATAATATTTCACGAATGGACAGGGTTTTATAATTACCTTTTTTTGTAAAAAACCAGTTAAAAATGAATATTTTTTCATATTACTTTTTATATTTGAGATAGAGTGCGATTCTTTTTAATTGGAAGGGGCCTGATATAATGCTGAGGGAGTATCATGTAGTTGCCATTCCGATTCGTATTGTTATTAACAACTTTGGCGATCACGATCCTGAAGGTAAAATATATGTTTTAAAAGAAAATGTCAGTAAAGTAAAAAAGCTTGTAGAGGAAAATCCGTTTTCAACAGTAGATCTCGTGCAACCACTCGTTATTCGTGCCAACGTAGGTGATACGGTAAAAATCATCTTTGAAAATCAATTGCTATTTAGTACTTCCATGCATATTCAATTAGCAGAATACGATGTTCAAACTTCAGATGGTGCGTTTGTCGGAAATAACGAAAACACTACTGTTCCACCCGGTCAGAAACGGATTTACACATGGGAAATCCTCCATGAAGAAATTCACCTTTTCTCTGATTTAGGTAACCCACTTTCTAGCGAGAAAGGAAGTAATGTACATGGTTTATTCGGGGCATTAATTGCACAGCCAAAAGGATCTACATGGACCGATCCTATAACTGGCTTACCTATTAACAGCGGCGTTTACGCTGACATTCATAACCCGTTTTTGCCTTCCTTTCGGGAATTCGCATGGTTTTTTCATGATGAAATGGAAGTGAAAGATTTAACAGGTGCAAAACCAATTGACCCTCATACATTACAAAATAGTGCAACACACGCCATTAATTATCGATCCGAACCGATGCGAAATCGTGTTCGTCTCATCCAAGAAGGTATTGTTTGTCCTGATTGTGAGGGCGAAGAAGTTCACCATGATTCTTGGGTATTTGGTGATCCAACCACTCCTATTTTACGTACTTATGTAGGTGACCCCCTTAAAATCCGTGTTATTCATGGGGGGATAAAAGAAACACATGTCTTTCATTATCATGTTCATCAGTGGTTGTTTGAACGTAATAATGTTAATTCCTTGCAGATCGATTCATTATCTATCAGCCCACAAAATGCGTTGACCGTTTCCCCTTTATACGGTGCAGGCAGCTTACAAGGCGCATTTGGCGATGTTATTATTCATTGTCATCTTTACCCTCATTTTGGGGAGGGAATGTGGGGAATGAATCGCATTTTCAATACACTACAGGATGGTAGCCAGTTTTATCCGAATGGTGTACCAATTGCAGCATTACAGCCGCTTCCTGATCGACCAATTCCACCTGCTCCTACACGCGAAAAGCCTGGATTTCCAAACTTTATTCCTGGTGTTTTTGGTTGTAAAGCCCCTCGTCCACCACTTGGAATTGTTGGAGGTCGCAAGTCAACAAAGCTTGAAATTAATCAATTTGATCCAAACGCTCGTCCAGGTGCCGTATTTGTGAATCCTTGTCCAAAAGGTTCAAGAGTAGAACGCATTTTTAATGTTGTTGGTATTCAAGTACCTATAATATATAACGAAGAAGGCTGGAATGATCCAGAAGGTCGTATATATGTATTAGAAGAAGATGAAAAAGATGTGTTATCTGGTCGTAAAAAACCAGAACCATTTGTCATACGTGCAAATGCCGGCGAATGTATTCGTATTAACTTTACAAATAAGTTTCCAGAAACATTAGGTGGAAATGCATTCCAACTTGTAGAGCGAACATATGAGGCAGCTACTCATGTACACTTCGTCAAATTCGATCCTCTTGTTGCCGATGGTGCTAATGTTGGCTGGAATTATGATAGTAGTGCTTTGCGAGGCGAAACAATTCAAATGCAATGGTTTGCAGATGTTGAATTGAAAGCAGTCTTCTTTCATGATCATTTATTTGCAAATTCACATCAACAACATGGGTTATTTGCAGGAATATGTATCGAACCGAAAGGATCAAAATTTCTCGATCCTTGTTCAGGAGACACCTTATCATCTGGTACACAAGCTATTATTACAAATCCACTCATTCCTGACTTTCGTGAGTTTGCCTTGTTTGTTCATGATTTTTCACTTCTATTTAATCGTAAGGGTAAACCACTTAATCCACCTAGATTTTCAGGTTCCGAGGGTGACCCTGGCGTTATGGCAATTAATTATCGAAATGAACCGCTATCAGCACGATTAACAAATCCTGAAACCGATCCAGCTTTTGTTTTTAGCTCTTTCCTTCATGGAGATCCTGTGACACCGTTATTACAAACTTATAATGGTGATCCAGTACGCA
Source organism: Bacillus bruguierae (assembly GCF_037104725.1). NCBI lineage: Bacteria > Bacillati > Bacillota > Bacilli > Caryophanales > Bacillaceae > Bacillus > Bacillus bruguierae. The sequence continues at coordinate 164,662 of NZ_JBAWSX010000006.1, forward strand.
TCCGATTATTTCAAGGCGCCCATGAGGAATCTCATAGCTTTAACTTACACAGACAACGTTGGCGTAGAAATCGTCCGGATTTAGAATCAGAATTTACTCAGCAACAAATCCTTGGAATTTCAGAAGCTTTTACCGCTGAATTTGCGGTTGAAGGCGATGGTGATTTTGATATGCTATACTATTACGGTGGAATTGATGATATTTGGCTCGGAGCTTGGGGGATTTTCCGGACATTTAAAGAGCGAGTTCCAAACCTATTCCCTCTACCAGACCGACCACAGCCACCAAAAAGAACAATACTACTATCAAAACCTACTGGGGAAAATCCACCACCAGCAACAGATCCTGGTGATCCTTGTCCCCCAGGTACACCAGTTCGAAGATTTGAAGTCGTTGCCTTCCGATCGAAGATTACTTATAACAAAGCTGGTGATCACGATCCATTTGGCATTATTTTTGCTTTAAAAGAAGATGTTGAGAATATTAAAAACAAGAAAATAAATCCTGAACCATTTATAATACGTGCAAATACTGGTGAATGTGTAGAAATTACACTCCACAACCAATTAGCAGATCCATTTCATAATGAAAGAGAATTTCATGGCTATCCAGAAGTTCCTGATGAAGATATTATTTTCACACCATCAAGACGACTTTCCCTTCATGCACAAATGGTCGCATATGACACCCTTGGCTCAGACGGTGCTACAGTTGGATTTAATCCTGATCAAACTGTGGCACCAGGGGAAAGTATTACGTATCGTTGGTTTATTGATCGTAATTTTGGCGCTTGTAATCTATGGGATATGGCTGATTTACGCAGTCACCGGCACCACGGAGCTTTTGGTATGCTAATTACCGAACAAACCGGGGCCGCTCATCTAGATCCTATAACACGCACTCCAATACGAATTGGAAATCAAGCAATTATTTCACATCCTCTTTTCCCAGAATTTCGTGAATTTGCATTATTAATGCATGACGGTGTTCGCCTTGTAAATAAAAACGGAAATCTTATTATCGATCCCGAGCCAATTCTTATCATACCGGAAGAAAAACTGGAAGACACCGAAGATCAAGGATCTCGTGGTTTTAACTATCGCTCTGAGCGTATTATCCATCGTTTGAAAAGAAATCCTGATGTCTCAAAAATATTTAATTCGAAAGTACATGGAGATCCTGCTACACCAATATTTTTTGCACATGTAGATGATCCAATTATCTTTCGTTATACTTTCCCTGCTGATAAACCTCGAGCGCATACTTTTACATTACATGGTCATTCATGGCTTCGAAACGAGAATAATTTAAACTCAACCTTTACCGCTGTCCAAGGAGAAAATAGTGTTGGTTCTAGAGCAAATTTAGTCATTGCATATGGAGCTGGGGGACTTAATGGAATACCAGGAGATTATATGTACCGCTCTGGTAATATTCGCTGGGATATTGAACTCGGAATGTGGGGTATCCTTCGTGTACTAAAAAAAGAAAATAGCAAACTATCACCTTTATATAACTCTTAAAAAATAGGCTATCCCTATTTTATCCCGCTATTTGTGGGCAGTAAGACCCCCACCTCAAGGTTCAGAGAGAAGCGTCGTCCAGCTCTAGCGGCTAGAATCTCCGGTCGTTTCCGCCCCGCAAAAAGCGCCTCGTCGGAGGGGGCGTGGGCGTCCTGCGTTTCTGAGCGAGCCGCTTCCGCTTTTCTAAAGAAGATAGGCGGGGGATAACTGCCCGTAAAAGCCCGATTGGGTGGGCTTTCCATCCGAGGGGGATGAAGAACCCCCCTCGGATGGAAGTTTCACTTTATTAGGATAGCCTTCATATTTCCTACTTAAAGCACAAGCTAAATCACTTCTTCTTCATCTAGTTTCTCAATCACTATCACTTCTCCATCTTTAAAACGAATCTTTCTAATATTTCTCCATAATATTGTCACTATCACTTTTTGCTTCTGTAGTACGCCGATAAAATCCGTACCTACTTCTTGAATCGTCCCAACAATGATTTCTTCCTCATTCCCATCACGGCGTATTGTCACTTCTATTACATTTCCTATATTTTTTAAAAGGCGGAAATTCAATCTATCCTTTAAACCATTAAAATTCAATGAGGACAATTCTTCACATACAGGATCTCTATTACCTATCGTTTTTTTTACTTGTGTCTCCATAACAATTGGAATTTTTATGTTTTGTTCTTTATATTCCAGGCTGTTCTGCTTTTGGACTACACTTGGAACAGTAAAATATGGACGTGATACCGCTGTTTTTTGTTTATTAATCCACAAAAGACAACATCTCCTTTCACTTATTCTCTTTAGCGTATGAAGAAGAAAAATAAAAGGACACACAAAGTAAATAGGGGGTATTTCACTTCAATGTAAATAAAAGTAAAATGATTCGCATAATAATAGATTGGTAGTTAAAATTCATAATGAAAGGGGGCATATGCGTCTGTTCTCCTGGTACATGCCACGAGATCTCACGCCATACATATGCAAAAAAACAATATAAAACATCAGCCCGGAAAACGAACAACTGAATCGGAAAATTCACAAAAGAAAAAAATCCCTTTAAAAAACAACACTACATTACCTGAAAACCAAGTATTTAGCGATCTATTAGGGAAAAATATTTTATTGACTACTCGCTCTGATCAGTTAAATATATTGGGCCAAACATTTCGTCCTATTTTTACTGGAAGTATTATAAGAGTATCAGACGGTTTCATTACACTTTATCCTGTCACAATTAAAATGAATAATGCACCATTTTTCCAATTTCCTACGCCTCTTAATTTTGCAATTGAGATGATTGCCTTCTTCTTACCATTTGACCCTAATACTCGCTTCCCAATCCCATAATAATAAAGGTGGTGTAAAAAATGAAGAATCAAGATCAAGTTAAAGGGCAAAGAACAATTTCTCCAGCTTGTAGAAGTGCAGTTAATAATCCTTTAATTAATGAATTACGTCGTGCCAATGTTACACAAGAATTTGAAAACCACATTGGTTCCCGAGTATTGATTCTAATTGCCCAGTTTCCATTTATGATTATCGGTACCATTTTAGAAATAAACGCAGACTACGCTTTTATTAAAATTGAAACAACTCATATTAATGAATTTGATAATATGACGGCACGTATACACATTGACAATATTGAAGTATTCTTTATTGAAGATGGAAGATTTGAAATTCCAAACATTCAACAAATATCAGGAAATTAATTCAAAAAGGCTATCCCTCTTATCAAGAGTAGGTGATAGCCTTTTTCAATTGCAATAGGTGAATGATGACACAGAATGTATGAAAAGCACATCTATTATACTAGCTACATTTTTTGATATGAAAGGAGCATTCTACAAACAATGAAAACGGACAACCGAAGCCAAATTTGGTTTCCAACTCATTTTGATGTCTCCCCCTGTCATCCATTATCTACTTGCTTTCCCAATGCCGCACCGGGCTTTCCTTCCCCTAACAGTTCACTTCCACAAGATGAATTAGATCAATTACAGACGTGCATTGAAGAGGCCAACAACTTACTTCATGTTATTTCAAATCCAAGAGATCCAGAAATCACAAGAGCTTTACAGCTGTTTCTCTTAACACTTCGCAATCTAGAAGTACAAGCAATTGTTGCATGTGACACTACAAAAGAAACACTGATAGGAACGTTAACAAATGCAGGAAAAGATTTTATTGAGTTAACTAACGAAAAACAAGAAAAATTACTAATTCCATATTTACAACTTTGTTTATTGAAGCGAAATCACAAACAAAAACCTACGTCGCAATCTTTCACATTTAATTTGACTCCACAACTGCGACAAGATTTAATACTACATTTTGGAAAAACAGTAGCGGCAAATCCAGTTTTAATTAATACTTTTTTTGGTATTTCTTTAGTACTTTACTTACAAAGATTTGTTAGAAAAAACATTATCATCCGACTGCAAAATGAAGAAGAACCTATACAAGGAATATTAATTGCTGTTCAGGAAGAAGATATTGATGATGATTTAAGGCCTCCAGCTAAAATAAAAGTAAAAGTTTCTAATAAAATTGTAGAGATAAATCTAGATGACGTATGTTTTATTTCCGTCTGTCCTCATTAATAGCACTCACGAACAATAGGAAATAAACTACCTAAGCATACATAATGGTAGTTTATTCCCTATTCACCTTATTTACTTTTTTTAGATTTACTCTTACATTTTATTCGACATTCATAACAAGAAAAGCCCTTGGTTTACCTAATATTCAATAGTGAATGAAGAAAATTCCACTGAGAAAAGTTTCACTTTATGAAAGTATTTTTTCAATCTCCCTCTCTAATTCTTCCGGCTTTTTCTGCGGCGCAAAACGCTCAATTACTTTTCCATCACGCCCTATTAAAAACTTCGTAAAGTTCCACTTTACCGCCTTCATGCCAAGTATGCCCGGTGCCTGCTCCGTCATATATTTATATAACGGATGCGCACTATCACCTTTTACATCAATTTTCGCAAACATCGGAAAAGATACACCGTAATTTAATTCACAAAAGCTTGTAATATCTTCTTCTGTCCCTGGTTCTTGTCCGCCAAATTGGTTGCATGGAAATCCAAGTATTTCAAAACCTTGTTCTTTATATTTTTCATACAAAGCTTGCAATCCTTTATATTGCGGTGTAAAACCACATTTGCTGGCAACATTCACAATTAATACTACTTTTCCTTCATATTCACATAACGACTTTTCTTCTTCTTTTATTGTTTTTGCAGAAAAATTATAAATTGTCATATTATATCGACTCCTTAAGTTCATACACGCCTATATATCCATCATAAAATGTATGGTGTACATTGTCTAATGAGAATGTTTTATTTTTGTTCAAAAAATCGTCACAATTAACTAGACATTTTACTTGGAAAGTTTTACAATAAAAGTGTGAACAAAATGTGACATTTTATCTTCTAAATTGTGACATTTCCAATTCCATTATTAAAAATAGGGATGGTGTTGATAATGAAAACTGCACAAAGTGAAAAGCTTTCTAATCGCGAATTTTATTTCGTACTATACATGATGATGTTACTTGTTTTAGGTTGGTTTATGGATGTTAACGGTATTTTCTTAAGCAAATATTTCACACTCGCAGGAATGATTACTGTTCCAGCAATCGGCGGTCTTGTCGGCTACTTTATTATGTCTCTTAGCAAACAACAAAATAACTAAACGTATTACATAAAGGCAGAAAACGATGTTTCGTTTTCTGCCTTTTCTTTTATAATAAAAGAATAATAAAATACAAGGAGTGATAAATTTGAAAAAAGTAGAAAAACTATCTTCACAGCTATACCTTATCGATGATTACGACTTACAACATGAACAACGTACAGGTACATATGTTTTACTTGGTGATGAGATTACGATAATTGAAACGTGCGCCGCACCTTCTCTTCCTTATCTATTAGATGGATTACAACAATTGAATATCCAACTGACCGATATAAAAAATATTATTGTTACACATGTTCATTTGGACCACGCTGGTGCTGCTGGCTTAATGATGGAAAAATGTCCAAATGCAACGCTGTTCGTTCATTCTAGGGGCGCTCGTCACATGATTGATCCGACAAAACTCATTCAAGGTGCAAAAGCTGTTTACGGTGATTCATTTGATACACTCTTTCATCCCATTTTACCTATTTCCGAAGAACGTGTTCACATCGTACAAGATGGTGAAACATTACAAATTGCCAAAAACCGGACACTGACATTCTACGATACACCTGGTCATGCGAAGCATCACATTAGCATTCATGATTCTTTAACAAATGGTATATTTACAGGCGATACGATTGGCATTTACTACCGTCAATTAGCTGAACTAGGTGTTGAACTTTATTTGCCAACAACATCTCCTACACAGTTTCAGCCTGAAGCTATGTTAGCTTCAAAAGACCGTATTCAAAATATGAATGTCGATTTTATTTATTTCGGTCATTACGGTGCTTCTTCTCATATTTCTGAAATTTGCAATCAGCTAGAACATTGGCTCCCGATCTTTGTTGAAGCAGGAGAGCAAGTGTTTCAACAAGAACAAAACTTTGAAAAAGCAAGCCAAGAGCTGTCCGATTTATTACTTGAAAAAGTATCATCACACCTTACCAACCAAGGCGTCCCAGCGTCGCATTCTATTTATGACTTGCTAAAACTCGATTTAGAAATCGGGGCTATGGGAATTATTGATTATTTGATAAAGTGAAACTTCCATCAGTGGAGAGTTTTTTCATCTCCCACTGATGGTTAGTTGAACCAATCGGGCTTTTATGGGCAGTTATCCCCCACTTATCTTCCTCGCTTCTCTCTAAATCTTGAGGTGGGGGTCTTACTGCCCGTTAATGCGGGATAAAACGAGAACAAACAGAAACAACTCCAAAATAAGGATTTTACTATCTTGACCAAAATATTTGTCGCTGTAACAAAACAGAGTCCATTTTTCTTGTCATGGACTCTGTTTTGAAGTTTATTCGATATGTTACTTTTGTACTTTTTCACTAACATAATTCATGAAATGATCTGCTTCTTGAAATTCTGCTTTATATTCTTCAGGAACCTCATCTATCGTTATTGGTTCACTTGATTTCATTTTCGCTTGTATTTTTTCACATGTCATTTGAGCATGTATATATTGCTTAAATTCTTCAGAAGTTAACACTTCTTTACTTGATTTCTCTCCGTTTAACTTATCAAAATACGGTTGAATTACCATTGAAGCCTTCATCATTTCCTCTTGTTTCTCTTGAGAAAGTTGATCGTAATCAATATTACCATTTGCATCTCCATACTTCATTTTTGCATCTAGTAGTCCTTTTAACAATGTTGTAAACTCTGTATACTCTTTGTCTCCCATTTCACCTTTTGCTTGCGATAACTTCGCATTTACATGCATATACCCTTGTAGTGTTGCATTTACAAAATGTTGCTTTACATTATCAAATGATCCATACACACCATCTGCCACAAGAGATTGATACGCAAAAGCACTCGTTGGAATAAGTAATGTTGCTGCTAACACACTCGTTATAAGACGTTTTTTCATTGTTTTCCCTCCGCGTTCTACGTTTATTTGATTCATTACTTTTTCTTTCAATTCCGGTGATGGTACAATTCCTTTTGCTTCTTCTTGCAAAGATTCTCTTACTTTGTATTCAAGACTCATTATGCATCCCCCACTTCTTTTAAAAGAATATTTCCTTCTCGCTCTTTTTGCCGTAATTTCTTTAAGGCTGCATGAATTCTCGATTTAACCGTTCCAACTGGTACATCTAAAATATTTGCTACTTCTTCTTGAGAGTAATCATGTAAATATCGCAGGATGATGACTTGTTTTAATTTATAAGGTAACTTATGTATCAAAGTAACAAGTTCTTGATTGGACAGTTTATTAACAAGATCATTAGAAAAATCAAATTCAATTGGTTTTCGCTGCTCTTCTGCTTTTTTCACAATCCGTAGACGCATCCATCTCTTTCTTCTATAAGAATGAATTTGTCTTACAGTAAGACCGATTAACCATGGCCGAAAAGGACGCCCTTGATCAAATTGACTAAGCGATTGATACAATTGCATATATATTTCCTGAACAACATCATCTACATCCGACTTTTCCTCTATCAAAAAATGGGCCGTCTTATACACATCTTCAATTGTTTTATCGTATAGTTCACTATATGCTTCCTGATTTCCTAATAACGTCTGCTCAATAAGATAACCATATTCGCTTTCTTTCTCCATCCTTACTCCCCTCCTCTCTTATGTCGTACACTATATATTGGCAAGAACAGAAAATTCCGTTCGATTTTTTTGAAATTAATTTTTCATAACGTTTTCTTATAACTCCTCATAACCATTATATAATTTTCCAAATTATGATGGCCTTTTATAATAAACTATAGAATCTACTTTAGGAGGACAGATCATGAAAGCAATTGTTGTAACTGCCTTTGGAGGCCCTGAAATGATGAAATATATAGACATAGCTATGCCGTCTATTAACGCGAATCAAGTTTTAATTCGCGTTGTCGCAACAAGTGTGAACTTTGCTGATATTAAATCTCGATATGGAAAAAAAGGAACCGGAAATCTTCCTTTTATACCTGGTATAGATGCTGCTGGAATCGTGGAACAGGTCGGATCTAACGTAACGAATATTAAAGTGGGACAGCGCGTTATTGCTTTTCCATTAAACGGATCGTATGCCGAATATGTTGTAGCAAATGAAGAACTTACTTTTGTATTACCAGACGAAATTGATTTTGAAACTGCTGCGGCTTGTCCAATTGTTGCGTTTACAAGTTATACACTGCTAGCAAATATTGCAAGGTTACAACAAGGCGAAACTGTACTGATCCATGCCGCTGCAGGAGGAATTGGCACAACAGCTATTCAACTCGCTAACATTTTAGGTGCTGGAAAAGTCATTGGAACAGTTGGAAATAAAGAAAAAAAGAAAATCGCTTTAGAAGCCGGGGCAGATTATGTTATTTGTTATAAGGAAGCAGATTTTGTACATAAAGTGAATGAGATTACGAATGGAGAAGGTGCAGACGTTATATTGGATTCTATTTCCGGTACCATATCAGAACAAAGCTTGCAATGTCTTGCTTTCTATGGGCGCCTTGTCCATTTTGGAAATGCAAGCGGTGCTATCGGAACATTTCAAACAAAAGATTTACATGCAAGCTGCCGATCTGTTCTTGGCTTTAGCTTTGGAACAACTCGAAAAAAACGCCCTCATCTGCTCCAACATACTGCTGAGGAAATATTTCCTCTTTTAAGCAATGGCAATTTACAAATTAAAATCGGAAAACGTTTTTCACTTGATGATGCAGGGAAAGCACATGAATGGGTCGAAAGTAGACAAAGTACCGGAAAAGTTTTATTAAATGTTCAGCCAACATAACATGATTCTCTTTCAAGCGGAGGTACCTTTCATGGGATCAAGAATTATGCATGTAATTATAGCGAATTTGGTTGCAAAAAAATTAGAGATTCCAGACAAAACTTCTTTCCTACTCGGAGGAATTGCGGCAGATGCAGTTCATTCAAAAGAGGAAAAAGAAATATCGCACTTTTATAAAGGCACAGTAAAGAATTATACAAGAAAAATTGATTATGAAGCATTCCTACATAAATATAAGGCGTACAAAGATTCTCCTTTCATATTAGGATATTACACACATCTCGTTGCTGATGATATATGGCTGCAAGGCTTCTATCTTCCCTGGCTCAAAAATCGAATCGATCATGATCCTAATATCCTTTCTTTGTACCATCACGACTTTAAGATTTTAAACGGAAAGTTGCTACATTATTATGATAGGGATAAGAACTTATTTCATATCTTAAATATGAACGCGAATTTGATAGGTATTGAGGAAGTACCAGGGGAACACATCCATTCTTTTAAATCATTAGTTTTTGAAGATATGCTGTACTCACAGCAAGATTTATATGAGCCTCTACAAGTATTTACAATGAATCAAATTATTGGTTATATAGAAACTTCTCTTCATAAGAGTGTGTTTTATTTAGAACAGCTGCATATTACCTGATAAAGAAAAGCCGTGGCTACATCATATTCGTAGCTACGGCTTTTCTCCCGCTATTTGTAGACAGTAAGACTCCCATCTAAAAATTCAGTGAAAGCATTGTCCAGTTCCAGTGGCTAGAATGTTCGGTGGCTTCACTTCTTCCTACGAGGTAAAATACACCTCTACGTCAGAAGCTCCATCCCCCTCACATTCTGGACGAGCCACTTCCACTTTTCTTCATTGTCCAGCTCTAGCGGCTAGAATCTCCGCTCGTTCCGCCCCCTCGGAAGAGGCAAAAAGCGCCTCTCCGCCCTGTGCGTCCTGCGATTCTGAGCGAGCCGCTTCCGCTTTTCTTAAGAAGTTAGGTAGGATATAAACTGCCCGTAAAAGCCCGATTGGTTGGGCTAAAAATCAGTGGAGGGACCCCCCACTGATTAAAGTTTCACTTTATCTAGGCTTTTTCTTCCCAGTGAATGCTGGTTTCTTTTTCTTTGGTTCTTTCGGTTTCGATTCAACAAACGATCCTTTAAACATTTCTTGTTTTTTAAACTGAATGCCTAGCTTCTTTGCAAATTGAAGTAACTTCTTCTCTTCTTGTGGTGTTACAAGCGAAACGACTGTTCCTTCTTTTCCCATACGTCCTGTACGCCCTGAACGATGAATATATTGATCAAGTGTATCCGGTAATTCTAAATGAATAACATGTGTTAAATCATCAATATCTAATCCGCGTGCTGCAATATCTGTCGCTAACAAGATTTCTACTTTTCCTTGACGGAATGCACGCATTGTTGCTTCACGTTCTTGTTTGCTTGCTTCTGCATGAAGAGCCGCCGCTTTCATCTTACGGAATTTCAATTTTTCAGCAATTTCATCTAAACGGAACGGATCATTTAAGAAAGCAACTGCTTTTACATTGCCAGTATGCATAATTCTTCTCACGTAATCGTTTTTTTCACGTCTTTCACAAACAATATACGTATGTTCCACTAAACTTTTTGTTTCCGCACGTTTAATGCGAACCAATTCTGGTTCAACCGCAAAATCACGCGCTACTTCTTCTGCATCTTTTGTCATTGTTGCTGAGAAAAATACGACTTGACGATCACGCATTGTCGATTTAATTACATCGGCCACGGCATCAATCATCTTTTGTTTTACAATTTGATCAAACTCATCAAATACAATCGTTTTCACTTCATGCATTTTCAATTTCTTCATACGGATTAGTTCTAAAATACGTCCAGGTGACCCAACGATTACTCGCGGATGCTTCTTTAGCTTCTCTACTTGACGCTTAATATCTGCACCGCCGATTAAAGATGCACCTGAAATCTCAGTACCTGCCGTAAACTTTTGTACTTCTTCATGAATTTGCATCACAAGTTCACGTGTTGGTGCTAAAATAACCACTTGAGGTTGTTTCACTTCAGGGTTAATTTTATGTAAAAGTGGTAATAAATACGCTAATGTTTTACCTGTTCCTGTTGGAGATTCAGCAATAACGTCTTGTCCTTCTAAAATCGTTGGAATAGCTTGCTTTTGAATTTCAGTAAACTCTTTAAAACCAGCCTTCTCCCAAGCTTGTTGCAAAAATGGTTGCATCTCTTTTATCATTTCTTTTTCTCCTTTATCTCTATTTTTGAAGAAATTGTTGTATTATTCGCATCGTTTCTATCATATGAGAAATAACAGTTATTAAGTCATCAACATGGTCTTCTGTAATCGCTTTTTGAAATAAGATGTCTACTTTATTATGATATGAAATCGCTTGCTTATTATATTCGTATGAAATTTGCTGCGTAATCATTCGTTCTTTTCCCCATATGGATTGTAGCAACGCTTCGATTTCTTGGCAATCTTTTTCTGGATACCCCATAGGAAATGCAAAGAAAAGTTTCATTTCACAGCCAGGAACAAAATTTGGTACCGCTAATATCTCACCTGATAAATTCTTTGCATCAACTGATAATAAAAACGTCGCTTCCACTAATGGCTCTATATATTCTGTGAGCTGAAACGAAATGGTATATGTACGACTAAATGATGCCAGATCCATTATATCCTTTCGATTCGTTACAACGATATCAGCATGTAGATCAAAATCATATACAGCTCCTTCAACGACAACTTTTAAATTTTCAAAAGCAGTTGGATCAAACATATATTCCTCCAAAAAACAAGCGCCTTTCCATCGAAAGGCGCCGTATGATGTACGTATAGTTTACCGATAAAAGAGAAGAAATACAACCTTTTAGAATAAACCTACTGCTTTTCCATCTTCATTTACGTCCATTTGCAAAGCAGCTGGTTTCTTTGGAAGGCCTGGCATTGTTAACATTGTTCCTGTTAATGCGACGATAAAGCCAGCACCAATAGATGGTTTAAATTCTCGAATTGTCACAATAAAGTCAGATGGACGTCCTAGTTTTGTTGGATCATCAGAAAGAGAATATTGTGTTTTTGCCATACAAATTGGTAAGTTACCCCAACCTTCTGCTGCAAATTGCGTTAATTGTTTGCGAGCTTTTGGCGCAAATTCAATATCTTTTGCACCGTATACCTTTTGAGCAATTGTACGAATTTTCTCTTCTAACGGAAGCTCTAAATCATATAAAGGTGCGTATGTATTCTCACCTTTTTCAATTACTTTTAATACTTTCTCTGCCAGGTCAACACCGCCTTGACCGCCTTTTTCCCATACTTCCGTTAAAGATACTTCGTAACCGCGCTCATTGCACCACTCTTGTAAGTATACAACTTCTTTATCTGTATCTGTAATGAACTTGTTAATTGCGATAACAAATGGAACACCGAATGCTTGAATTGTTTCAACATGTTTTTGTAAGTTTTCCATACCTTTTGCTAACGCATCAACATTCTCTTCTTTTAATCCATCTTTCGCTACGCCGCCATGCATTTTAAGGGCACGAATTGTTGCAACAATAACAACTGCTTCTGGTTTGATTCCTGCTGCACGTGCTTTAATATCTAAGAATTTCTCAGCACCTAAATCCGCACCAAAGCCAGATTCCGTAATCACATAATCACCTAATTTTGCTGCCATTTTCGTTGCGATTACACTGTTACAGCCGTGTGCAATGTTAGCAAATGGGCCGCCATGAATGATTGCTGGTGTATTTTCTAACGTTTGTACTAAATTTGGTTTTAACGCATCTTTCAATAACAGTGTTAATGCACCTTCTACACCTAAATCTTTTACTGTTACAGGTTCGTTATCCATGTTATAAGCTACAACAATACGTGCTAAACGTCCTTTTAAGTCTTGTACATCTGTCGCTAAGCAGAATACAGCCATAATTTCAGATGCAACTGTAATATCAAAGCCGTCTTCACGCGGCACACCTTGCACTGGTCCGCCAAGGCCGATTACAACATTGCGAAGTGCACGATCATTTAAATCTACACAACGTTTCCATACGATTTTACGCGTATCGATACGCAAATCATTTCCTTGTTGAATGTGATTGTCAATAAATGCTGCAAGTGCATTATTTGCAGTTGTAATCGCATGAATGTCACCTGTAAAGTGAAGATTAATATCTTCCATTGGTACAACTTGCGAGTAACCTCCGCCTGCTGCACCGCCTTTTAATCCCATAGTTGGTCCAAGAGATGGTTCACGAAGCGCAATCACTGCTTTTTTACCGATTTTATTAAACGCTTGTCCTAAACCAACTGTTACCGTTGATTTTCCTTCCCCTGCTGGAGTAGGGTTAATTGCTGTAACTAGTACAACTTTTCCATCTTCTTCTCCTTGTAAGCGTTTAAAAATATCAAGAGATAGTTTCCCTTTATAATGACCGTACGGCTCTAATTCTTCTTCTAAAATGTTTAATTCTGCTGCAATCTCTTGAATTTTCTTCATACTTGCTTCTTGTGCAATTTCAATATCAGATTTTACTGTAGTAGTTGCTGCCATATTCCCTAGTCCCCCTTTAATTGTTTCTGAAAATATTGTATCAGTTTTTTGTATTTTCCGCACTTATAATCCACCTTTACAATAAAACTTCTATCCGTAAGGATTATTGCCCATTAGTAGCAAGAAAAGTTACTTCTTTTGAAACATAAATACCCACATAAATGTTAAAGCTTGCTGCAATTCAAGGGGAAGTTGTCCAATCATCTTTTCGTTTACCCCTCGTTTATATACTCCCATTCCATCTACCAAATATAACCCCTGCTCCTGTGCAAGTTTTTGAAACTCCCATGGCATCATTGTGTTACAAATGACATTTTTTCCATATAAACGCGGATAGCTATTCTCACGTGGTTTTGCAGTTGGTCCTAAAATAGCAATACAGGCAAAACCTTCTTTTCCTAACACTCGCTTTATTTCTTGTAACGCTTCAAGAGGTGCTTCGGTCCATTCTAATGAATTTACCGCTAACACGGAGGCAAACTCCCCATCTTGAAACGGCAACGAAGTAAGATCGCCCACTATAAATGATAAATTAGAATGTTCACCTCGACTTTTCCCTTTTTCAATCATTTGCTCCGATAAGTCGACACCACAAGCTTTGTAACCAGCTTTACTTAGTTTGTATGTACCATATCCATCCCCGCACCCTACATCAAGAACGGTTTCTCCGCTTCGTATATATTTTTGGAAAAACGGAATAATTGTACTGCGGCTACCATTATCCCACATTTCTTGACTATTTTGACTCCAGAAATCCGCATTATCATCCCATTTTTGCTGCGCTGCTTCATGCCAATTAAACTTCATTATTTTTCTCCTACCTTTCCATTTTACATCTATGTAAAAGTCATTCTACACCATTTTACATTTTTCCTGTTTATTCTTAAGAAGAGATGGATAATATAGCAACAGATAATTGTTTCTCCATTTTTTTCTTTAGTTGTATATAAATAATAAGCATGTTTTCTTATTTAATAAAAAATACTAAGCATACCCTAATTCGAAAGAGAGGGACATTCCTTGCCGAAAAAACGAACACATCATCTAAAAAGCGGAGAAAAACAGGAAGAATATGCAATAGAAATTACCCCTCAGCGACTTCCAATTAGACGTCGTCGTAAAGAAATTCATAAAGAAGAAGAGCGGACGGACATCGGTAACATTGTTGGATACGTTGCATTATTTCTCTCCTTATTTTCAATTGCTTTCTATCCCATTACACTTGGATCGCTTTCCATTTTAATTGGACTTCTTGCTGTTCATTACGAAGCAAAAACACTGGGATATACAGCCATTGGTTTTGGAGGATTTTCTTTACTGTTCAGTTTATTATATCCGTTCTTCTTATCAGCACTTTAAAAAACACTTGTTTGATACAAACTATTTACACACCAAGAAAAAGGAGTGAATCTGCCACTCCTTTTTCTTATGTAAGGGATGCAACAATTGTTACATCCCTTATGCGCCAGGTGCATATTAACGAAATAACATCACATAACCGCAGCTACTACAATGATAAGCAGTAATTTCTTGAAACACTGGATAATTCTCCTCATCTCGCTGTTCAATAAATACTTTTTCAAAGCGATACATATTCGGTGCATATGCCCAGTCTTGTTTTGTACGAGCATATAAGGTGGACGAAAAAAAATCTTCTCCCCCGCAAACCATGCAAATCTTATTCACCATAACTCCCCCCTAAGCTTGTCTTATCCTAACTATATGAAAGAGAGTACAAAAAAAAGACCTTCTACATTTTAGAAAGTCTTTTCAGAGGAAAAGAGAAACATGCCGAATATCCCAACAGCGCTATACGTCTTCTTTATCTTTGTTTCTGTTTGAAACGTCTGCTCTATCTTTATAAAAAATACGCCGTTTCGAACATCCTTACTAACAAACTCCATTTTCTCTTCTTTTTGATCTTTTTTCTGCGTACAATTAAAATCTACTTCATTACACACAATTGAATATTTGTCTTCTAAATGCTTTTGAAAATCCGCTTCTTTCGGACATGTTAATAGCATGATTGCGACAAGTACAATACTACTAATACCTACTATAATAAAATTCTTCTCCATTTTATCTCCTTTCAAAAAAGAAAACTTGACTCATATCGTCAAGTTCTCTTAATTCATTATCCACTGCCACTCTTGCTCTTTCTTATCAAAGATAAGCCATCCTGTTTTAGAAGCTTCACTTTTCAAATCTTCTAAACCATCTAGGACTTCATTTGTACTTTCATACGAACCGATGACATAAACAGGAATCTCTAAACCGCGTCTTGATTCTATTTTTCCGGCTAAATCTAAGTATAAGCCATCTTCCATAAATGGCAGAAGTTCAAGAATAACCTCTTTTGAAATTGCTGGATAAATTTTCGATTTTTGAAAGAATGCGAATCGTTTTTTTCCAAATGAGCCAAGTTTATAAGGAATTACCTTACTAAGCATGCCAATAAATTCCTGCATTCTTCGATAGTACACTTTATTATACCATCCGTCATCGTGAGAAAGATAAACAAATCTATTTTTCAAAAGCGGGAAAAAAGCCTTCCCAAGCGGTTCCTTTTTGTGCGCCAAATAAAGCAATTCTGCAATTTCTTTTGGCGCCAATTCATCCAAGTCATTTACATCATCAAAATCAATCCAACAAAATTCCTCAAACTCCTCGACATCTGCTGAAATTAATTTATGTATATTCTCTTCTTCTACATATTCGAATAAAGTATGATAATGAAAATCCGTCCATTCAAAACTATGCTTTAAAAGCAGCATTTGATGAAGCGGTGAAGGAATATTGTTTGCAAACTCCTCAAACGTAATTCCAGATGTGATAAAACAATGATTGCGACGATTACCATTAATATAAATCATATTTTTGATTTGGTCAGATCCTCCAGACAAAGCACCTAGCCACCTTCGTTTTATATGTTTCAATACTATAGGATATTTTATCACGAAAATTTTTAGAAATATAGAAAAAACTACAAAAACTATTTACATTTTTATGAGTTTTATTACATCTCCATTACAAGAAAAAATGCCTGTTTATAAACAGGCATTTTTCATGCGATTTCATCTGGATTTTTTGGATAATGTGAATGGTCTTGCTTTTTATTATTTTGAAACATCGACTGAATTTTATCGATGGTTTGCGGTGCAAGTTCAATTACTTTCTCTGCCAGATGCGTTGCATTTTGTAAATGAAGAATATTTACGCCATCCTTATTTACAACAAGAAAAGCCACCGGTGTAATAGAAACTCCACCAGCACTACCACCACCAAATGCAGGATGACCTTGTACCTTTTGTACATCATTTGCTGAAAAATCTGATCCACCTGCGCCAAAACCAAACGCTACCTTTGAAACAGTTAATACAATGCCGCCATCAGCTGTTTGAACAGGCTCACCGACAATTGTATTTACATCAACCATTTCTTTCAAATTTTCCATAGCTGCTTTCATCAGCCCTTGAATTGGATGATCCACCGTTCATAACCTCCTTTTTCATATCCTTCCTAGTTTTTCCTAAACATTGTGAACTAAACATACATTTTTTGTTGATTTTCAAAATAATACATACTAATATTTAGAAAATACAAAAAAAGGGGGAGCAAACATGATTCGTAAGTTAACAGAACAAGATCATGAACAAGTAATTTCGTTCCTAAAGAAAGAAGCTGCATTTAATTTATTCTTAATTGGTGATATTGAGGCATTTGGATATGATCAAGACTTTCAAGAACTATGGGGGCAATTTACAATAGAAAATGAATTACACGCTGTCTTATTGCGTTTCCATGATTCCTTTATTACTTATTTTGGAAATTCATTCCAGCCAGAAGCATTCATGAATCAATTCATTAACTATGACCATATTAAACTCTCTGGAAAATCAGAGGTTGTCGAACAGTTTGAAAATCTCACTAACTTAAAACTTGGTAAAAAACTGCACACATACTTTTGTGAGTGCACAGTTGAAACACAGTTAGTCAAAGATACAAGCAAAGAGGATATAAAAATAGCAACTGCCTTGGACGTAGATCGTATTATGCATTTACGAAAACAAATAACTGAATTTGAACTGGCAGACAATAGCGGAAAACTCCTGCGCCAAGCAATTGAAACAAATACAGGCCGGACATATTACATAGAGAAAAATGGAGAAATTATTGCATGTGCATCCACATCTGCTGAAAATTCATTATCTGCCATGGTTGTAGGGGTATGTACACACCCAAATTACCGCGGAAACAGATATGCTTCGCAAATCGTAAGTAAAATGATTCAAGATTTCATCGCGGAAGGAAGAACGCTTTGTTTATTTTACAGCAACCCTGCTGCTGGACGAATTTATAAACGCTTAGGCTTTGAGGATATTGGAACTTGGACGATGTATCGCTAAAACGAAACTGCCATCAGCATAGGATATCTTCATTCCCCACTGATGGCAATTTTATTCAGGTTCAATCCATCTCATTCTGCATACTGAAAATGCTCTACAATTGGAAACGGCTCATAAAAGTGGTGTAATCTCTTCTTCCACTCTTCATACTCACTTGATTTTCGAAATCCTTCCGTATGATCCTCTAAGGTCTCCCAATTCACTAATAAAAGATATTTCCCCTGAGTTTCTATACATTTATGAAGTGTATGACCACGGTAACCTTTCATAGAAGAAATAATGTTAGAAGCCTCTTGAAAGGCATGTTCAAATTCTCTTTCCATTCCAAGCTTTACTTGGAGCATTGCTGCTTCTAATATCACCACCATCATCTCCTAACTTTTTATTACACGTCGAAATTTGCAAATTCTATTCTTCTCGTAATAGGCCTGTTATCACTGTTCCATAATACTTTCTATATAAATACATTTTAATTTTTCGACATATAAGTCGCTGCTACGCAGAATATAACATGACCTGTACTTGCTTGCTCCCTTTGTTTTAAACCTCGCATGTGGCAGAAAAAAGTTCTGACCGCTTCTATACACGGCCAGATACTCTCGTCCTCCCTAAAGAAAGTGGAGGTTTTATGTCATTTTTTTAACTTATATATATTACGTATACCATTCTTAAATGTAATCTTTTATCCCCTGTTCAAATGCTTTTCTATCATTATTCCTTAACCCAAATAATGCTTCTTGCAAAGCAAACGTACTTCTATAAAAATTCATCCTATCCATCACTTGATCAAAATTCGGATACAGCGATGAAAATCCCTCTAAAAAATGACTGCCATAGCTAGATAATAACCCTGCAAAATCGTATGCCGGATCACCAATACCCGCCAAAGTCAATAATCCCCGAGATTCTCTTCTCCTCACCATCATACAAAATATTTGTCATTCCAAAATCTCCATGAATAAGACACGGCTGAAATGTAAAATGACTATTATCACTTAAATAAGCTTCAAAAGATTGAGAGACATCTTGCTTTGCACTTTCTTTCATATAAGAAAATAAATTCTCTTTCAATTGAAAATATAAACTTTCTATTTCACTATATATATCAGCAGTACTTCCTTTTAGCATTGGACTAATTTCTGACACTGGTATACTATGCAATTCTTTTAAAAAATTAGCTAGTTGCGCTGCGCTTGTACTTTGTTCTTCTTCGGACAATTGAAGAAATGTTGTATTCCAAAATGGCTCTCCATTAATTTTATGATAACCAGAAAATGCTGATAGCTTGGACAAGGGATGGAGAGTGAAGCATAGTTTTGTATTTTCTCTAACAGCTTTGTCTCAGCAATGAGTTTTGTAATTCCTTCTTCATATTTTGGAAAACGAAACACTATATTTTCATTTACAATTAGTACATCGTTATTTTGACCAATATCATTTACATAAGCAGTCTGCACATCAAGATTCGGGTAAACCTTTTCCAAGTATTGAACGTACTCATTTTCTTTTACCATTTCTTCACCCTCTTGACTCTAATTATCGCGAAAATTTTACCTTTATTTCTATTTTTCATCTTCACGTTTCAAACTCATAACAACTTGTCTTTCAACAAATCCCATTTCTTTATACAACTCTTTCGCGAAATTCCCTGCAAATACATTCAAACGAATTTCTGAGTAGCCCAGCTTATCAAGTTCATCAACAGCTACTCTCATAAGCTGACGTGAAAACCCTTGTCCGCGATAAGGATGCAACACATACAATTCATAAATAAAACCTATTTCTTCTCCAGAAAAATAGTCCTTATTGCTCCCAATTAATACCCATCCTTTTAAAATATTATCTTGTTTAATAACAAGATAATATGCTCCTTTTTCTAAAAGTGGCGTCGTAATTTCCAGTACTTTCTCTTGGCTAAACTTACTTGTTTTCATCGTTCCTTCATATAAAGACTCAGCCGAATGAACTAAAATTTTTTCCACATCACTTTCAGTTGCTCTTTGGATCATAAAAACATCTTTCCTCTCTCCTATTAAACATGTAATACCATTCTTAATGTTTTCAGCGTATGTCCATCAAAATCTTCTTCAAACGCATCTACCACTGCAAATCCTTTTGCAGTATAAAATGCTTTTCCTGTTTTATTCTCTGCTTCTACGTTTATACAAATTTTCTTGACACCTTCTAACGTTGTAATTCCTTTACGTAATAACGCTGTTCCCATACCATTCCCTTGATATGCGGGCAATAAGTATATCGCTCCTAACTCAGCTTCATTTTGATGCTTTATTGGCGAAAAATTGGCAAATCCTACAACTTTCCCGTCTACTTCTCCTACAAATAAATGTGAATGTTGTAAACGATGCTGCATCATGTTAGGGGAATAGGCATGCCCTAAAAATTTCTCTTGTACTGCTGCCGGAATAATATCCTTATACGTATCATTCCATGAAGCTTTAGCCACATATTGTATAAATGGAATATCTTCTTCTTTCATCTCACGAATTACAAAATTCATAGAGGCTCCTCCTACTTCTTTTTATACATCTTGTAAATCATTGTTTGAACGTTATAATATCTATTTTAATTTTTCGACATCTTTGTCTAGCTCTGCCTCCTAAGCAGTCGGCTCCGCTTTTCTTTACAAGTCGCTGCTATGCATAATTACTTGCATGTGGTAGAAAAAAGCCCTGACCGCTTCTATGCATGGCCAGATGTACTCGCCCACCTATCTTCCTCGTTTCTCTCTGAATCTTGAGGTAGGGGTCTTACTGCCCGTTAATGCGGGATAAATATGATATTTTTTACTAGTTTTATTTATTATAATATTTTTTCTGAAAAATCAAAACAAATCTCCAATTATTTTGTATAATATTGTAAAAATGTATTTTTGGAGGGATATTATGCTAAGGAAACTATGGAAATCTTCTATACAGCTATTAACTGTTTTCATTATGTTACTTATTCTATTAAACATCCCAGCCCTATTTATAAACGAAAGCAGAAACATTTCATTTCAACCAATCAAGTTCATACAGGCCATCACTAATATGGGAAAACAAATTTTTTCTGTACACTCGCTTACTTTTCAAATTCCTGCATCTACAGGAAACATGAAAACCGTTTCCTTGTTTCCTACTGTATTAGAACCATACGTATATTCATTTACAATTTTATTTGCTGCCCTATTTCTTTCTTTATTTGTTGCAGCAAGTATTGCTTACCTTTATTTTTTATCATCAAAGCGGATTAAAAATATGATAGAGCGCACTGTTTTCGTATTGGAGGCCATCCCTGATGTCATGATTATGATCTGTCTACAAATGTTTTTTATGTGGTATTTCCGTCAAACAGGTGAATTGCCAGTACATATTATGACATTCAATGAAAACAGAGCGTACATACTTCCTATTATTTGTTTGTCGATACTCCCTACCATTCAAATGTTTCGAATGATGATATTGTACATAGAGGAAGAGCGTATAAAACCGTATGTTGAAGTTGCCTACGGGAAAGGACTTTCATCAAGCTATATCATCCGTATACATTTATTTAAAAACATTTTCATTCACCTATTCCATCATTCAAAAATGATTTTTGTCTTTTTACTTTCCAATTTATTTGTACTAGAATCCGTGTTTCACATGTCAGGCATTATTCAATTCCTTATTTTCACAAATCATTTTTCAACATCCATTACATTTATTGTACTTATAATGATTGTTATGCCTGTTTACCTTTTATTTCAAATTTGTTCTTACTTTATGAAAAGATGGCAAACACAAATGAATGGAGAGATTATATGAAGGCTATTTGGAAATCAAAACGCTTTGTTATCGGATTAACATATATAGTTGTACTTGTCATCGCTAGTTTTATTTACGGCTTTTACTTCAAAGAAGATACTTTAAAACCAATGAGACTGTTATACGATGAAAATGGAGAATTAATTGCCGCCTCGCCATTTTCACCAAAGCAAATGCCACCGCTTGGTTCAGATCGTTTTGGTGAATCTATTTTTCTCCAAATACTAGACGGTGCGAAGTTTACGATTTTATTCGCGATTGGAATTAGTTTATTACGCGTTTTCCTTGGTACAATACTTGGTGTGTTATTAAGCTTATATGTAACGCGATTAAAATCTTTTGTAAAAACATGTACAGAAGTATTTTATTATTTACCAACCGTTTTCATTGCATATATATTAATGCAGCCTATGAACAAAATGATTTTTTCAAACTTAGATAGTAAACTCGACGTGAACTTTTCTCTTCTATCTTATCAAGCTATCGTTCTTGTCCTTGTTGTTTTACCTACTATAACAACATATGTATCTTCTGAAATTGATGAATTTATGAAACAAGACTATATTTTAAGCTCACAATTAATGGGCGCCAGTCGTCTATATATTGTTCGTATGCATTTACGCGTATTATTAAAAGATCGTCTTTTCTTATTATTTATGCAGCACATTGTGCAAACACTTCTGTTAATTATGCACCTCGCGCTAGTAAAGCAATTTATCGGAGGGGTACAAAAGAAAAGTGCAGATTTAGCAGAAGATAAATTTATTTCACTTTCTAACGACTGGGCAGGACTTATTGGTCTCAACTATTTTGAACTAAACGTATCTATGTGGATTGTTTTTAGTACACTTATTGCTTTATTTTTAACTATTCTTGTCTTAAAACTAATGACAACAGGAGTACAAGATGCTTTAACCAAACAAAAATATTCTATAAAAAAAATGGAAAGACACAAAGAAACAAATCCACACATACAAAACAAGCATTCCTTCACTTTTGCTAATAATAAATAACAACCTTATCATTCCTTTTCAAAAACACAAAAGAGGATTTTCAAAAAGGTCTGCTTTTTGAAAATCCTCCTCTTTTTTATATTTCCTTATGAAATGAATAACTCACCTTCTCATATCCTTCTCTCTCATAAAAACGATGTGCATCTACTCTTGGAAACGCTGAAGTTAATACGACACAAGTACAATTATTCTCTTGCCCCCACTCTTCAATATACGAGAGTAGTTTTTCTCCATGTCCTTTTGAACGATGTGCTTCTGCTGTAACAAGGTCATATATAAAGACATGTTTCGCATTATAAAAATTTGTACAAATTGCCACTCCGGCTAAGCTCACTACTTCTCCTTCATGATTAAACAAAGCAAATAGACGATAATTTTCTTCTTGCATCCTTTCTAAAAGAGACAGCACTTCTTCTCTAGAGAGTTTAGGTCGCAGTTGTTGTAATACTGGTAGCACCTTGCAAAATTCTTGTTCTGTTTTTACCTCTTGTACATGTGTATTCATATTCTTCCCCTCCAACTATTTATCAAAAATTCAAAATGTTTTATGATTGTTATTATAAAAATTATATGCCCCCTTTTATAAGTGACAGTTTTACTCTTTTTTACAAGGGCAGTTTGAAAGGTTGATAACAGTGGAACTCACCATCCCATTAGACTCAAAAAGTAACATACCACTTTACATACAAATTTATAACTACATGAAAAAAGAAATCTTACAAGGAAGGATTGAAATCGGCAGTCGTCTGCCATCTCATCGGAATTTATCTTTGCAGCTTAATGTAAGCCGTAATACAGTGGAATATGCCTATCAACAGTTAATAGCTGAAGGATATGTAGAGAGTAAACATAGACGTGGATTATTTGTAGCGAGTATAGATTACGATATGATTCAAACAACAAATAATAAAAATATAGTAAATAAAAGAAAATCTGTTCAGGAGAATTTCCGTTTCGATTTCAGTCACGGAAGCATAGATACCTCTTCCTTTCCATTGTCTACTTGGAAAAAGATCACAAATAATTGTCTCTTAGAATATGAGAATGATTTGTTTACAAAAGAAGATCCTCAAGGCGAATGGCAACTACGTTCTGAAATTTCTCGTTATCTCTATCAAGCACGCGGTGTTGAATCTACTCCAGAACAAATTGTTATTGGAGCGGGTACACAACCTCTTCTTTGGTTACTTTTGCAATTACTTGGTTATGAGAACAACTATGCAATGGAAAATCCAGGATTCCACCGCGTAAGAGCTGTCATGCAAAGCTGCGGCTTACATATACAGCCAATTTCTCTAGATGAAAAAGGGATTCATATTTCTTCTTTATATGAAAGTCGTGCGAATGTCGTATATGTAACACCGTCTCATCAATTTCCATATGGAATGATTATGCCGCTTTCTCGCCGAATGGAACTACTAAAATGGGCTAACGACAATAACGGGTGCATTATAGAAGATGATTATGACGGTGAATTTCGTTACACAGGAAAACCGATTCCTTCCTTACAAGGGTTAGATACTAACGGGCGTGTCATTTATATGGGCACATTTTCAAAATCATTTTTACCTTCATTCCGAATGAGTTACATGGTTCTTCCGCAAACTCTACTAAAAAACTATGAGCATGATGGAACCATTTTCAAGCAAACCGTCTCCAAAATACAGCAGCTTACGTTTGCAACATTTATGAAAGAGGGATATTGGGAGCGACACTTAAATCGAATTCGTACTGTATATAAAAAGAAACATCACTTCTTAGTACAGACCATCCAAAAAGAGATGGGACCTCTAGTAGATATCATAGGTTCTGATTCTGGTCTTCATATTGTATTACATGTTCATAACGGGATGAATGAACAAGAGCTTATAAATAAAGCGGCAGAACAAAGCGTAAAGGTATATCCTTTATCTCCGTATGATATGGTAAATAATCTCCAGGAAGAACCTTACGTTTTGATGGGATTTGGAGGAATATCCATAGCTGACATTCCCTGTGCCATTCAATTATTGAAGAAAGCTTGGTTTTAATTTACTATTTCCCCTATTATTCCTATAAATATTGTATAATTATTTGAGGGAATTTTCAGATAAACAAATCTATATAAATATGATGTTACAGAATCTTTTTTCTTCTCCTATCATTTACTATCTGTTCAAGGAAGCATTTATCTATAGTAACTGTTTGTTCTTAGAATACGTGCTAAAACGACATATTTTGACGGTCTTAGTAATTGTTATCGTAGAATAAGAAACATACAATATGGACACTTATTATAGCCAATAGGAGGAATGTTTAAACTGATGGATATAATCATGACGTGTTTAGGTTTGACTGGTTCGGTATGTTTAGCAATCGTAAAAAGACATAGAGAGGGTAAAGATAAACAAGATATTATACTAACAGCAATAGGTATTTTTCTATTATGTTTATTTTTGATTTATGTTGGAAACAAAGACTTAAATAGATAATCTGGCAATAGAGGTGAAAAGAACTGGCAATCATATATCTATTACTCATACCCACAGTAGGATTATTTTTCTTAATTGTTGGGAAACCTTTACTATCTATATTAACTTTCTTTATCTTAATCTTAGGAAAATCAATATACGATAACAAGAAGAATAAGTAATAAAACTGGCAATATAGTAAATCTTTCAATAAACAAACAGTAAGGATAACACTACAAAATTATGGTAGAGCGTTAGCTGAAAACCCCTGTCTTTTTTAGGGAACGAAAGCATCTGGCCGTGCATAGCAGCGACTTATATATGTTAAAAAATTAAAATGGCTTTATATAGATGAATAGAACGCCCATCTTTCTTTTAATTCACACACTATAAAAAGGAGACTATAATATGCAGATTCAAAACAAATGGAGTAAAAAAGACAGCGATTATATTAGAAAACAACTCATTTCATTCAATAACTCGCAAGTTTCAGGAAGTAAGCAATCGCTTGTGAAAGACGTCTGTTTAACAGTAAAAAATGAGAATGAAGAGATCGTAGCTGGTTTAATCGGTATTATTTTTTGGCAGTGCCTACATGTTGATATTTTATGGGTCGATGATAGCCTGCGTCACCAAGGTTATGGCAGTAAACTTCTATTGGAAGCCGAACGAATAGCGAAAGAGACGGATTGTACACTCATTAAACTTGATACTTTTAGTTTCCAAGCACCCGAATTTTATAAAAAGTATGGTTATGAAGTATATGGTGTTATAGAAGATTTTCCAAAAGGACACACTCATTATTATTTACAGAAGAAAATATGAAATAGTGAGTGATTGTATAGCTATACAAAAAGGATAGATAACACAGAAACCATTCTGCTTTATCTATCCTTTTCTTTGTTTCATATATAGAAAAAACCTTAGATTATTTATGAATCACTTTCTTCTTAATGGATTTACAACACTAACAATTTTATCATTTTCTTTATATACACGCGGAATTCTTCGATTTAACATACACGTGACTTCATAATTAATTGTCCCTAACATATCAGCAACTTCTTCTACCGCAATCTCTTCATTGCCTTGCTTACCGTAAAAGACTACCTCATCTCCAACATGTACAGGCATCGCTTTCGTTACATCGAGCATAAGCTGATCCATACAAACACGGCCAATAATAGGTACTCTCACACCATTGACTAAGGCATACCCTCTACTTGACAGTTGACGACTAAATCCATCCGCATATCCGATTGGAATTGTAGCAACCCACTCATCCCCTGCCGCAACATACGTATTGCCGTAGCTTACCCCTCTTCCTTGTTTACCCCGTTTCACATGAGCCACTTTGGACTTTAATGTTAAAATCGGCTGAATTGTTACTGTTTTATGATTCACTTCTTTTGATGGATACATTCCATATATCCCTATCCCAACGCGAACCATATTTTGAAATTCATTATTTAGCTCCATTGTTCCTGCACTATTCGAGCTATGAATAAGCGGCAAATGCAGCCCCATATCTTTTGCAATATTTACAGCCTTCTCAAATAAGTCTTTTTGCATCAATGTATATGTTTTGTCTACTTCATCAGCAGTAGAATAATGTGTAAACATCCCTGCTACTTCTACATGTTGCATTGCTTTCAATTCTTGTAGAAACGGTACCACTTCTTCTTCTTGTAAACCAATCCGGCTCATACCTGTATCAATTTTTATTTGAATACGCGCCGCCTTTTGCAGACGCTCTGCTATACAATCAATATTTCTTAAATCGTCAATTCTATATACGGTCATCATAATATCGTATTCAATTGCGTCTATTATAGCTTCCTCCGGTGTATAGCCCAAAACTAAAATCGGTACTGTTATACCCGCTTCACGGAGTTCAATTCCTTCATCTACAAAAGCAACCGCAATATGACTTACTCCAGCTTCAATCGCCGCTTTTGCAACTTCAATGGCACCATGACCATATCCATTTGCTTTTACAGCTGCCATCATTGCAATATTTTCATCGTTTACACGTTTTTTAAATTCTCTTACGTTATGTTTTACAGCATCTAAATTAACCTCAACAATTGTATTTCTTCCGTATCTTGCAATCATTATTTTAACTCCTAACTGAATAATCCCATTCTATTTATCGTTCAATAGGACCTTTAACACTATAATACTTTTCATTTTCCTAGTCAAACTACTAGAATCTTCAGAATCTTAAGCGTGATATAATACCTGTAAAATCTTATTATAAACAGATGTGAGGGGAAATACAATGTTTGTTCAAGCAGCACTGCACCAATTAGAAATTGCGATTGATTCTACAATACAGATGTTAGAACAGGTTACTTACGATGAGTTACAGCAACGACCGCTCAAAAATAAACGCTCTCTCTTTGAAATTTGCACACATCTTTCTCTAATTTGTCATGCTGATTTCCTTATTTTAGCCGAAGCATCAAAGGAAGAGTTAGATATATTTTACATGCAACATACACCGCATACGCTTGAAGAGGTACAACAGACAATGAAAGAAGGTTTCCATCTTCTTTCTAAAACATTTCAAGCCTATTCCTTAGCAGAACTTGAAGAAGTCACCCATTCCTACTGGGGCGCTTCCTACTCTCGATTTGAGTGGCTACTTGAAATTGTTGCTCATTTTTATCATCATCGTAGTCAATTACATACCTTATTAGCAGAACATGCAAAAGATCCTCAAATTTCTTTGTTCGAATAAAAAATTTGAGGATCACTTCACTAGAGTTATCCAACTCTTCTAATGTATTATCAACGACACCGACTTCAAAAAAAGAAGAGAAATGGTATCCATCTCTCTTCCTCATTTCTATTGTTCATTTTTCGTATCTATTGAAGGCAGCTTTTTCTCTTTAAACAACTCTCCAATTGCCCCTAAGCTTCCTAATGTTTCAACGGCGTTTGACGGAAGGAATACTTTATTTGCAGGTCCTTTTGCAATCTCAGTTAGCGATTCAAATGACTGATATGCAAGTACTCGCTCATCAAGTCCTGACTGACGTAACATTTGAATCCGGATTTGTTCTGCTTTTGCAATTTCTTCAATTGCCTTCGCTTCCCCTTGTGCTTCTAATTCTTTCGCTTGTCGTAAACCTTCTGCCTCACGAATGCGTGCTTCTTTATCCCCTTCAGCCATTAAAATTTTACTTTGTTTCTCCCCTTCAGCTCGAAGAACTTTATCTTGTTTTGCCGCCTCAGCTTCAAGAATAATGGCACGTTTATTACGCTCTGCTTTCATTTGTTTTTCCATGGCTGCTTGTATATCTTTTGGAGGGTTAATATCTACAACTTCAACACGTTCAATACGAACACCCCATTTTTCTGTTGCTTCATCAAGTGCTAAACGGATTTCTGTTGAAATTTTTTCACGTCCAGATAATGTTTCATCAAGCTCCATTTTCCCGATAATTTGTCGCATTGTTGCAGATGTAATATTACGAACCCCAAATTCATAATTGGAAATACCATACGTTGCAAGTTCTGGGTCAATAACTTGATAGAAAATAATTGTATCAATCTCAACTTGTACGTTATCTTTCGTAATTACTTTTTGCGGTGGGACGTTTGTTTGTTGGATACGCAAATCATGATAAAGACGTACACGATCGATAACCGGGATAACCATGTTTAAACCCGGATGCATAACACGCTGAAATTTACCTAAACGCTCTACAACACCTACTCTTTGCTGCGGAATAATTTTAATTGATAATGCGATAAATACAATAACAATTAATGCTAAAATAATTGATAATGTTAAACCAACCATTATAATTCACACTCCCTTTTTACGTGCACTACCGTGCTGCTTCTTTTTACAACAATAACTCTTTCTCCATCTAAAATTGGTTCATCTGACACAGCAGTCCACATATCTCCCTCTATTTTTACAATACCATTCGCTCCATTTGTAACCGCTTGCACAATTATGCCTTTTTTTCCAATAAGCTGATCTACTGCATCTGTATATCCTTTTGCTTCTCGAAAATTTTTAGAAATTCGTTTTGTAAAAAATGTCAAACTAAGACTGACAACAGATGCTATCACAACTTGAAGTAGCAAAGAGTTTGGTACAAATAAGCCAATTAGACCTCCGACCACAGCACCTATCCCAAGCCATAATAAGTAGAACGTTACAGTCAGCATTTCCGCAATAAATAAAAGACCGGCAATGACAAACCAAATCACCCACCCTGTCATGTGCAACCCTCGCTTCCATTCTATTTTTATATGTATATGAGAGAAAGAAAACTTTATCACGTTGCATTGAATAACCAATTTAAAGCTGCAACATCTATTAATAGATGAAAAACATATTAAAATTATATATTAATATATTCTTTATTATACATGATAAATCCTCTCAAAAAGTGACAAAAAATCAAAATCTTCTCTAAAAAAGAAAGGTTCTCATTATGCAGTAAGTGATTTACATTACAATAACAAGAAAGCGATGTTTCCGTCTAAGAAACATCGCTTTTTTGTTTACGCATATACTTTTTTCTTTTCATCCTTTCCCCCGCATTGACGGGCAGTAAGACCTTAATTGATAAAAACCATCTATTAGCGAAAAGTAAAAAAAGCCACTAATAGATGGTTCACTTTATAGCTTCTTCTAAAGTAAGCTGATTTTCATATAAATACGTAGCATATGGGTTTCCAACATAACGAACATGCCATGGTTCATACATATACCCTGTTACCTCTTCTTTTTCTTTTTCATAACGGATAATAAACCCAAACTTATGAGCATTTTCAGCAAGCCACTTTCCTTCTTTCGTTTCTCCAAAGGAAGGTTCTAATTGAAATTTTGCCGATTGTGATGTAATATCAACTGCTAATCCTGTTTGATGTTCGCTTGTACCAGGAATTGCACTAGACATCGCTGTTTTTGCTTCCCCATCTTGCTTTTTATACATCGTATTTAATGCTTTTTGCCTTTCAAATGAACGAAATGCCGAAACTGCAAATAAAAAGATTTTTTCACGCTTTGCTTGTTGAAACATACGCTCCAATGCTAGAGCTGCTTCTTTACGCATTTTCTTTTTTTCATTGTCGCCTTCATATAAAAAGCGAACTTGGGGTATCACTAAATCTTGTGGCTCATACAAATCAGGCAAGCGTCTCTTCTTGTTTACAAGAACAAGAGTTGAATTTGGATTGTTAACAACCGCAAGTCCTTCTTCTATTTTTGCGGTTGTTTCTTGTACCTTTGGAAACACAATGTTTCCTTGTGCTTCTATCGCTTGTTTTTCTTTATGCTTTACATATTGGGGTATTGCAATCATAATCACTCCAACAACAATGACTATACTAAACAGCATCCATTTTTTTTTCATATAACATCCTTTTATTCTAATAATTTTTTCCACAACACACTTATCAACTTGCACTACAGTTCATATCAGTTGATTATTTCCATCACATACCATGTATTGTTGCCCATTTTTTTACTTCCTTAAACAAATACAGTACAATTACTTATCTAATTCTAAGAATATTTATACTTCTAACATTTATTTATATAATATAATTATTAGCAAGGATGCTTTATAAAGTGAAACTTCCATCAGTGGTTTTTTCATCCCCCACTGATGGAAAGCCCGCCCAATCGGGCTTTTACGGGCAGTTATCCCCCCACCTATCTTCTTTAGAAAAGCGGAAGCGGCTCGCTCAGAAGCGCAGGACGCCCACGTCCCTGACAAAGAGGCGCTTTTTGCCTCGTCGAAGGGGGCGAAACGACCGGAGGTTCTAGCCGCTAGAGCTGGACAACGTTTTTTTCTCAATTTTGAGGTGGGGGTCTTATTGCCCACAAATAGCGGGATAAATGAAAATTCGCTATCATTCTTCCAAATCCTTTTTCACAAGATAAAGAAACAACTTTTGCGCAAAATAAATAGCGTAAGCAACACTTGCTTACGCTTAACCATTCACCTTTTCAGCTTGCCAATAATACTCACTAAATGCTTCTGCGAGTGCATCTATACTACGATCGAGTTCCTCTTCTGTATTATCAACACCGCCTACTTCAATGAGAATAGCTTGACCAGATAAATCTTGATTGTATACACCATTTCCCGTTCTAAAATCCTTTTGAATAACACCTCGGCTTAATCCAGGATATTTTTCCTTTAATGATTCATGTAGCGCTGTTGCCAGTTGCAGGTTTTTCGCATAATTTTTATTTCCCTTACCAATAACAAATGCCAACTTTGCATATGATTTATCACCAATTGTTTTCGTTGTTACTTCCTTCCTAGCACTATCTCTATGCAAATCAAAAAAGTATTGCAGCTCTCTATTATTTGTCATTGCTTCTTGCACAATCCCACGAGACATTTTATAAGAACTGCGATCATTTAATCCTCGGCTCACCAACATCTTTCCAACATCTGTTTTATCATTTGTTGTACCTACCCCATAATTTTCTAGCTTTTCACGAAATCTATCCCCAAATACAGCAATGTTCTTTACTGAGCTCGTTGCTTTATTTGGATCTGGATTATTCGTTAAATTTAACAATGGTAAATATGACTCCCAGCTATGTGTATGATAAATAAATGCTACTTTTCGATTTCCTGTCGTTTGTGCTGGCTTCTTTTTCTCTTCAGGTGATTCGTTTTTTTGAGATTTTTCTTGTTCCCCCGTCCGCTCTTTTACAAGCTCTTCTAAAGGTACACTTGATTCAATCGGTAAATTTGTATAATTTGTTCCTTCTCCAGCAATTATAATTTCCGTGTCATATTTCGAAAGTCCTGGAAGCTCTATTCCTATTAAACTACGAACGTCATCAAAGCGAATATTTGTCGCGGCAGATAAAATAAAAGAAGAAATCGAAAAATCTGTATTTAAATGGCGATATTCTTGTGTAAAATAACGATTTTCTGAACCAAGCACATACATATATCCATTCATTGAAAGCTCATTTAACCATTTATATAAATACGTTGACTTCGTTTCTTTTAATGATGTCACGATCATACTAACAAACAAAAAAGCAGCCATCATACCCAATAAAAGCAAAAAAATAAATTTTGGAAGACTTGTCCGTTTCACATAAAAATAGCTTCGACTCATTAGATCACCTCTCTCTATGAACATATGTACAAGCTACAGAGAATAGACCAACTAAAATTTGGAAATATCGGCATTGAGGTGAATGAAATTGAAGCTGATGATTGGATTATTTCCTATTGTGTTATCGTGTTTCTTTGTTTTACTTACGGTACATTCAACGTTATTTTTGCAAAAACTGATTAGACTTTCCTCTAGGAATACTTAAACATGTCCATTCTTTTTCTTTCAATAGTTTTCCAATATAAATAATTTGTCCAACATGTGAAGCATAGTGGGCAATTTGTCGTTCAATCGCTTGCATCACAGTATGCGGCTCTCGGCGTATATATACTGTTTTTAGAACATCATGAACTGTAATAGATTCCAACGTCCGAAATACAAATAACCATCCTTCTTCCCAAGCATGTAACAATTCTTCTTTTGAAGCGTATCCACCTTCAAACTCATCATCACGATTTCGATCTTTCTTTTCCCCATCTGTCATTAAGAAATTTGTCCACCGGGAACGCATATTACCATATAAGTGTTTTACAAGAATCGCAATACTATTTGCTTCTTCATGGGGAATCCAGCACAACTCCTCATAAGTAAGCTGTGAAAACGTTCGATCCCCTTGCTTTTTTATAGCTTGAAAATTTTCCACGGCACACTGTAAATACGCTTTTGCTATGTCCACTTTTCTCCTCCTATTTTTAGCTAATCGTTGTCCCATTCGGCACTTCCATACCCGGTTCTAGTAAAATAACATCTCCTTTTTCAGGGACACCGCCAAGTACAAGGACTTCAGATTTAAATCCAGCTACTCGTTTGGGCGGAAAATTAACAACCGCAACAACTTGCTTTCCAATAAGCTCTTCCGGTTCATATCGTTTCGTGATTTGTGCACTTGACTGTTTCATTCCAAGTTCACCAAAATCAATCTCTAACTTAATTGCAGGCACCCTGGCTTCTGGAAATACTTCTGCTCGGTAAATTGTTCCAATACGAATATCTAATTTCATGAAATCTTCAAAGGTAGCCATTTCTATATTCCTCCTAAATCCATTTTGATTTATCAACATATAAGTCGCTGCTATGTAGAACAAAACATGACCTGCTCGTTTTCTCTCTTTGTTTGAATCCTTGCATTTGGCAGGAAAAGCCCCTCATCACTTCTATGCATGACCAGATGCTCTCGTCCAACAAAAAGAAAGGGCCTTTTATGTCGTTACTCAATCTGTATATATATTAGACAATCCCCTGCATTTTCCTTCACAACAGAAAAATGCTTACACGCCTTTCTTTTGAACTTCCTGTAATGCTTTCGAACTATATATTCATTTTATTTTTTGATATACAAGTCGTTGCTATGCAGGACACACCATGATCGCTACTCGCTTTCTTCTTTTGTTTTAATGGTAAGAAAATGCCCTGACCGTTTCTATGCGCGGCCAGATGCTCTCGTCCTCTCCTAAAAAGAAAGGAAGTTTTTATGTCGTTTTTTAGCTTATATATAAAAAATCCATCTCTAATTTCCAGAGATGGATTTCCCTCTTACTCTACAATTTCCACTTCACGTGAATTTTTCATTTCTTCTACATGTATAACGCGAAATCCATGATTTTCTAAATCTGTTAAAAGTGTTTGTAATTCTTCTGCCGCAAATGCTTCTCCTAATGTAAACGCAATTCTACGTACATATAGTGCATTATTATCAAATGTCATTAAACTTTGAATCCCACTATACTTTTTCAATACAGTTGATAGTTTTTGAATAGCCCCATTATAATCTTGTGTTCCTATCATAACTGAATATACACTAGAATGAAGACCCCATGCATCTTCTAGTAACTCAAACACTTTTTTATGCGTTAAAATTCCAAGAAAGATTCCGTTATCATTCACAACAGAGATATATGGTAATTCCTTAATTGTAAAGAAAACTTTAAAGAATGAAGAGTCTTCTTTTACATAACCATCTTTATTGCGCAATAATTCTTTCACATTATCATCTAAAGATCCTTTGTATTCTAAAACATCCACCTTGTAAATATTCCCCAAAAATATTTCTTCTTTTTCATCTAGAACTGGAACACATCGATATCCCGTTTTATTTAAATGATCTAATGCTTCTTGCAATGTATATGTTTCCTTACAAAATAACACTTCTTTTTTTAAAACATAGTTTCCCTTTACTCTCATAAAAATCCCCCTTATGTTAAAATAATTTCTGTGACATAAATATATAATATTTTTAGACAAAAATAAATAAATTTATTTAATTTTTCTGAATTCTATTTATTATCCGTCACAAATTCTTCTTAAACCTTTCATTTTCCCAACAAATATCGAGGGAAATACTATATAAAGATTTTCTTTCCTACCTAAAAGAGCTTGTGTATTCTAGAAAAAAACGTTACAATAATAGAAATATTTTTCAGAATATTCCGAGATAAGGTGGAGGTATATGGCGACTTCTATTATTTCCTATGTATATCGTTGTCTTTTGGGGATGATGGTCATTATCCTTATTAGTCCAATTCCTTCTGTTTTTCTAAACAGTGAACAATCCTATTCTGAAGTATTACATACAATGATTAATCATTTAATACATTTTCGTTCCATTGCTATTCCAATAACAGATTGGATTCATGAACCATTCTTTTTCTTTTCTTACCATCCAGAAAATATGACAAAATCATTTCATTCAACTTCATCGTTCCCATACATATGGAAATTATATTTTTTATCTATGATACGATTCTTCTTTTCACTTACTGTTGGTTTTTTCATCAGCCTTGGAATTGGTCGATTTTTTACTAGATTATCTCCTAAAAATAGAAAGCATTTTTTAGTTTTACGTTGGGTTCCATTTTCATTTGGCACTGTTTTACTACAATGTAGCGTCATTATTCTTTGTCTATTCGTAGCATCATACATATCCTTTCCATACTTTTCCTCTCTTTTAATTATTTGTAGTACGTCCATGGTCATTATAATCCAGAGCATCAAAAAATGGATTCCTTTCTTGTATACAGCTCAAAAAACAACACATATACATGATTCAGCTTTTTTTAGTAATACACTGCTCGTTTCTCTGCTTGCAAATCATAAGTCTATCATTGGTTCTATATTGATTTCCTTTACATATATGGAATGTATTTTTCATGTAAATGGGATATTTCAATTTATTGTGCAATACTGTGTTACTTCCCCCACCCTTGTTACAATAAGCCTTTTATTACTGTACATCCCATACAAGCTACTTTCTCTCTTACAAATCATATGGAAAAGAAATCGCCATACCGAGCACATTTATAACCTATCTCGCACAACAATAAAGTAAACCATTTCTTCCAACTAATTATTAGTTAACGAATTGAGATCCTTATTGGCGGTTCCCTCTTTAAAATCGCTAATAAGGACCAATACATCAAAACTTTTATCGCCCCTCCTATCCCTCTTATAGCTGGATTTTTATTAAAATATTACATTCTCTCTCTGCTTTCTTTGACTATTCTTTCCTTTTCCATATATTATTAAAGTAAAACTTTTATTCAGGAGGTGACATCTTTATTCTAATTTTATTTTAGAATAAAGAATATCCTTGGACATATTAAATCTTTTTCTCATAGCTTTACTCATTCTTATTTCTGGCTTTTTCGTTGCATCAGAATTTGCTGTTGTTAAAGTACGCAAAAGTCGGATTGATCAACTTGCCAATGAAGGTAACAAACAAGCAATCCTAGCAAGAAAAGTTATTTCAAATTTAGATGTATACTTATCTGCTTGTCAGCTTGGCATTACGATTACATCTTTAGGGCTCGGTTGGCTTGGTGAACCTACTGTGGAACATTTATTGAAGCCGCTTTTTGAAAAAATAAATATAACAGGCGCCATGGCACATACGTTATCTTTTGTTATGGCTTTTAGCATTATTACGTTCTTTCATGTTGTACTAGGTGAACTCGTTCCGAAATCATTTGCTATTCAAAAGGCCGAACAAATTACATTAAAGTTCGCAAGACCTTTAATTCTATTTGATAAAATAATGTATCCTTTTATCTGGTTATTAAATAGCACCGCGCTCTTTTTCACAAAACTATTTGGATTACAACCAGTAAAAGAAAATGAACTTTCTCACTCTGAAGAAGAGTTACGCCTTATTTTAAGTGAAAGCTACAAGAGCGGAGAAATTAATCAATCAGAATACAAATATGTA
Source organism: Bacillus bruguierae (assembly GCF_037104725.1). Taxonomy (NCBI): domain Bacteria; kingdom Bacillati; phylum Bacillota; class Bacilli; order Caryophanales; family Bacillaceae; genus Bacillus; species Bacillus bruguierae. The sequence goes on from NZ_JBAWSX010000006.1 coordinate 201,188, forward strand.
AACAATATTTTTGAATTCGATGACCGTGTCGCAAAAGAGATTATGGTTCCGCGTACTGAAATGATTTGTTTGTCAACTGAAAATTCATCAACGGAAAATATGGAAATTATATCCAATGAAAAATATACGCGCTATCCAGTTATCGGAAAAGATAAAGATGATATTGTCGGTATAATTAATACAAAAGAAATCTTCCATGATCAAACAAAGGGGATTTTCAAACCGCTACAATCATACATACATCCTGTTTTAACAGTATTCGAAACTGTACCAATTAAAAAGGCACTCATTCATCTACAAAAAAATCGTGTCCAACTAGCAATTATTATGGATGAATACGGTGGAACTGCAGGTCTTCTTACAATGGAAGATATTATTGAAGAAATTATTGGAGAAATACAAGACGAATTTGACATAGATGAAACACCAATGATTGAGAAACGCAATCCGACATTAACGGTACTTGATGGAAAAGTACTTATTTCTGATGTAAATGATATGTTAGGTCTTCATATTGATGATAGTGATTTAGATACAATTGGAGGATGGTTTTTGTCACAAACCATTGACATAAATATTGAGCCTGGTCATATGATTCAATATGAAAATTATCAGTTTAAAGCATTAGAATTAGATGGACATCAAGTAAAAAAAATTGCGGTTAATAAAATAGATGCACAAAAAGGAGTTATGTCGTGAATATCTTATTAACTATATGTATTATCGCTTGTTTTATTATATCGTTTATCGCGTTCATCTACCCGGTCATTCCAGGTATACTCGCTTTATGGGCTGGATTTTTCATTTATCAATTTGGAATTAACCACTTGCAATTAACAACGTCATTTTGGATCGTTCAAATTATATTTACAATTATTATTTTCATTGCTGATTTTATTACAAATAGCTATTTCTTAAAAAAGTACGGAAGTACAAAATGGAGCGAACGTATCGGTATGGTTTCGATCATTGTTGGATCGTTCTTTTTTCCTCCATTTGGACTGATTATTATCCCATTCCTTTCCGTTTTCGTAACAGAATTAATGCATAAAAAAGCACCGCAAGAAGCCTTTATGGTTGGGGTTGCAACCGTCATCGGATTTCTAAGCAGCACGATAGCTAAAGCGATTTTACAAATCATTATGATTATTATATTTGTATGCTATATTCTTTTTTAGCCATCCTTATCATAAGGATGGCTTTTTAATAGGCAATGCCAACTCGTTTTTTATAATGAATATCATGATAAAGTAATTGATAAGCAAAATGAGCTGTATCTCCAACTGTAATCTTCATACCATCTAGCGGTAACACATCTTCTTCAGTACGATAAATAGCTGTTTCTTCTCCATCTATTAAGTGTGTTGGACAGACAATCGTCCATTGTAATTTGCTATTCGCTAAAGCTAAATAGGCCGCTACATGGTCTTCCGCTGCAGCCGTTGTCTTTCGACGTGATTCACTGGATTGAAAGCGATATAATTGCGGATTCACACGTGCCTGCAAAATTCCAGCCGTTCCAATTGTTATAATTCTTATAATCCCATCCTTGTTCATAGCGTCTATAATATTTGGCAAACTTTTTGATAACGTGCCGTTTCCATCGGTACCAAGTGCACTAATTACAACATCCGCTCCCTTTACACACTCTTTCACATCTTCTTCATTCCATACATTTCCTTCTATTACACGAAAATTCTCATGTTGTATTTGTAGCTTCTCTTTATTTCTCACAAGCGCTGTCACCTTATGATTATCCTGTAATGCAAATTTTAAAATTTCGACTCCAACTCGACCTGTTGCTCCAAATAAACATATATTCATACTAAATCACACCCTTTCAATCTCTCTATTATTTCTGAAAAAGCAAAAATACACAACAAAAAAGCTTTCTCATTGATCGAGAAAGCTTCTATCATCATATAACATTTATTTCTTTTCAGTAGAGCTTGAAGAACTTTCTTTCGATTTTTTATCTTTTACTTCCCCACTTGTTTCTTTATCAGTTGTCTTATCTTCTTGTTGCGTCGTCTCTTCTTTCTTTTCCTCACTCTTACCACAACCTACCACAAATAAAGAACTAGCAAGTGCAACTACAGTTAACGATTTAACCCATTTATTCATTTGCTTATCCCCCTTTTGATAGAATATGTACATTCTCATATTACTTCTCTTTTTTAAAGGAAATATTATAAATTAGTAAAGAAATAGTAAATCATTGTTAATTTTCTAAATTTTAACTATATATAAGTTAAAAAGCGACATAAAACCACTTTCTTTTTTATGGGAGGGCGAGAGCACCTGGCCATGCATAGGAGCGGTCAGGGCCTTTTCCTGCCACATGCGAGGTTTTCAAACAAAGGGGAGCAAGCCGTAGCGGTCATGGTGTATTCTGCATAGCAGTGACTTATAAAGAAAAGCGGAGCCGACTGTTTAGGCCCGTTGGCTAAGGTTCTTTCACACAGAAGGTGTTTTTTACCTTCTCGTGTGGAAAGTTCTTAGACATGAGGGCTTAGGAGGCAGAGCTAGACAAAAATGTCGAACATTAAAACGGCTTTATATATAACATTTTAGTTCATACGATTGCGATACTAATCAGGTTTTGTCTTTTGAGAATATAGCGACTTAGAAACGTAGAATTTTAACAAAATAAGTATAAAAAGACAGCGGTATTGCTGTCTTTTTCACCCATATTTTTCTTCATCCATTATTGCTTGTATGCTATATTCTTTTTTCATCACATATTGCCATACACTGTATGCATTTCGATTCATTTTCAAAAAACAACTTTCTAAAAAGGAGCGAAATTCTGGATTTGCTACTTGAGTTGCTACTTGCGCATATTCAAGTGCCAACCGTTTTAAATATGAAATATACGAAAAAGCAATTTCTATATCACCTTTTTGTCCATTATAGTTTGTATGAATCATTTCCATTGAGGATGAAACTGGATACTGGCCAATGATATGCTGCACATTTTCACCTTCTTGAAAATTAATCTGCTCATTGTATGCCTGCAATAAGTACGGTAAATGTTGTTGTAGCAATTCTTTTAATTCATGATCTCGTACTTCTTTCATATATTCACCAATCACACATATCACTTCATAACTATATACCATGAGTTTTTCAATATAGTCCATTCAATATTCCCTCCTCTCTACTGATATGTATGCTCTAAATAGAACGACAGAACTTTTGTGAATCTTACAAAACTCCCCTATACTTATGTTTTCAAAAATTGTGTTGTTTGCTGAAAATCTATATACAACTCCATCATCCATAAGTGTCACTTTCCCATGAAAAAACCATCTCAATGTTGATATACTTCCGCTCTAGAACCCCGTAATTTATAAGGCCTGCTTTCATAACAAAGCACCGCTTTTAAATCATCATTCTTATATGTTTCCTTCTCCCTCTATCCCTATACAATAAAGTGAAACTTTAATCAGTGGGGGTTTTCTTCATCTCCCACTGATTATTAGTTAAACCAATCGGGCGCATGCCAGCAGTTTATCTCCCACCTAACTTCTTAAGAAAAGCGGAAGTGGCTCGTTCAGAATGTGAGGGGGATGGAGCTTCTGACGTAGAGGGGGTTTTTTACCTCGTACGAAGAAGCGAAGCCACCGAACATTCTAGCCACTGGAGCTGGACAATGCTTTACCGAATTTTGAGGTGGAAGTATTACTGCCCACGAATAGCGAGATAAAAAAACATCTTTATATGGCATATATCCCAGTCAAACCATTACAAAAGTGCATATTGTATTATGTACCTTATAACAAAAGGAGGAAAAAACAATGGGCTTTGGATCTCACGGCGGCGGGTTTGCATTAGTTGTTGTATTATTTATCCTCTTAATTATTGTTGGTGCTGCTTGCTTTTGCTAATTAGCTATCCGCTTCATACAACTTTTATGCAGACAAAAAAACTATGAAAAAGAACATCTAATGTTTAGATGTTCTTTTTCTATATATACAAGTTAAAAAACCGACATAAAAAGCTCCTTTCTTTTTAGGCGGGCGAGAGCATCTGGCCATGCATAACAACGGTCAGGACCGTTTTCCTATCACATGCAATGTTTAAAACAAAAGGAGTAAGCAAGTAGCGATTATGTTGTATTCTGCATAGCAGCAACTTATAAAGAAAAGCGGAAGCGGCTCGCTCAGAACAAGAGGGGGATGGAGCTTCTGACATAGAGGCGCTTTTTGCCTCGGTGGAAGACGCGAAGCCACCGACTGTTCTAGCCGCTGGAGCTGGATCATAAAGAAAAGCGCCGCCGACTGTTTAGGCCCGTTGGCTAAGGTTCTTTCACACAGAAGGTGCTTTTTACCTTCTCGTGTGGAAGGTTCTTAGACATGAGGGCTTAGGAGGCAGAGCTAGACAAAGATATCGCAAGATTAAAACGGATATATATAATGATAAGGTGAAATTTTAAACAACAGGAGTCTCCCTTATCTACTTTACATCTATAAAAAAGAAGCCGATTTTATCAATCGGCTCCTCGGTATACATATTGCTCTTTTGGTGATTCTACTGTGTTCCATTTTGTAACTTTTAATACAGGGATATTTGCATGAAACGGCTGATAAAACTCTGTTGAAATTGTTCCTTCAACTTGAATCCACTCATCATTTTTCCACTGGGCATCTTCAGGCTTCTTGACCAGCATTCCATATACACCTGAATCCGCAACACAGTGTATAATTCCAAAGCGAAATAAAAAGTATTGTTCTTTTTTAGCAGAATCATCACGAAAGACAAAACCTTTAAAAGAAATTGTTTTACCGGTAAATTCACCAGGATAGTTATAAACAACTTCCATTCCTTTCAAAAAGTTTGCGTCATCTAAAGCGATTTTATCTTTTGTCACAAATTGCTTCTTCTCTTTTTCCATAACTTCCCGATATCCTTCTTTTGCATAATAAATGCTCGTATCAGGTCTTAAAAACTGCCGATTCATAAACGGGTCTTTACTTTCTGGCTGCGCAACCGGGAAATGAAATCCTTTTGCTTTTACGATGTCAGAATCTAACATTGCAATCGGAAAAAAGAGTCCCGAAATAATTGGAAAGCAAAATAGCGTATACGCGATAGTACGTTTCCACCATGTGTTTTCATCTTTTGAATGATCATGACCACAGTGACTTTCATTACACCCGCATTCATGATTATGATTATGTTTTCCATGCTCTTTTTGAAATACAATAATCATTTGGATCACAGTTAAAAATCCTAAAATAATCGCTGCTGTTTTTGATAGATACGCGTATTTCATATTTATATATTTTGTGATATCACCAGAAATATGAAGTTGTGCCAACAAAATTGTAAATCCAAGTAAAATATAAGCTCGAAACATCGATTACCACCCCATCATATAAATGAGTAGTGAGCTTGCATAAACAACAACTGTAATTAAAACGATAACAACAATAACAAAACGTGTTTTAAAAGTCGCAAGCATCATAAACATATTTTTAATATCTACCATCGGTCCGTATACAAGAAACGCAACGAGAGACGCTGTTGAAAATGTACTTTGGAATGAAGATGCAATAAACGCATCAGCTTCTGAACATAATGATAAAATAAAAGCAAGTCCCATCATAACAATTGGTGAAGAATACGGTCCTTGTCCAATTGCAAGGAGTGTTGAAGTCTTCACAAAAGTTTGTACGCTTGCCGCAATTAGTGCACCAATAATTAAAAATTTCCCCATTGAGAAAAACTCTTCAACAGCATGTGTACATACGTCCCAAAATTTTTGACGAAATGGTCGATTATGATCTACCACCGGAAAATTAGTATTCCGTAGTTGATGATCTTTAAACATAAACGATAAAACAAGACCAACAATAACAGCGACAATAATGGCGACAATAGCGCGATACCAAACCATATGCATACTGCTACCAAACGCTACATATGTCGCAAATAAAACGACAGGATTAATAATTGGTCCAGTCAGCATGAAAGCAATCCCTGCATATGGTGGTACTCCTTTCCCAATAAGGCGCCGAACGATTGGAACAATTCCACATTCACACCCTGGGAACATCATCCCTAGAAAAACTGCTAATAATACAGACAGAAAACGATTCTTTGGCATCCATTTTGCTACCATATCTTCTGTCACAAACATTTGAATGAATCCTGAAATAAATACACCAATTAATACAAATGGCAGTGCTTCAATTAAAATTGAAATAAAAATCGTATTCATTTGCAGGAACGCTTTTGGTAAATGAAACATTTCCATGATGCATATCCCCTATCTTTTCATTAACAATATGTAATTGTAACTGTAATCCACAGATTGAACAAGTAGTTATAAAAATTAACCTAAATGGTATATTATACACATTTTATTTCGTAAATTAATGAATAGCACTACACAAAAATGCTAATTCCTCGACACTTTATAGCAAAAAAGCTGTTTTGGAACATTTCCAAAACAGCTGAGTTTCATATTAAAAATAACGTTTCTTCCAAAAAATAAAGGCCATTACGCAAGATAAGATTGCAGATATAATCATAGCCATTAAAAAACCATGAGGGTTTTCACTTAAAGGAACTGGAACATTCATTCCAAAAAAGCTGGAAACCATTGTTGGCACTGATAATATAATTGTCATCGAAGTTAAAAACTTCATAACACTGTTTAAATTATTAGAAATGACAGAACTAAATGTATTCATCATACCACTTAAAATATTGCTATATATTTCGGCCATCTCAATTGCCTGCTTATTTTCAATTAAGACATCTTCCAGTAAATCTTGATCATCTTCATACATTTTCAAAAATGTATTATTTCGCATCAATTTTTGAATCACAATCTTATTTGCCTTTAAAGATGTCGTAAAGTACACTAAGCTTTTTTCAAGCCCTAATAACGTAAAAATCTCTTTATTTTTCATCGATTTATTGAGCTCCTGCTCTAAATCAGTTGTTTTTCGATTAATCTGTTTTAAATAACGTAAATAATAAGTAGAGATCGTATATAAGAGCTGCAGTGCGAAACGTGTCTTTTTAAAAGTATAAAATTCTTTAATACGCTGATTAATAAAGCGTTCAAAAATCGGATTTTCTTCCAAACAAATTGTAACAAAACATTCCGGCATGACAATCATACCAATTGGAATCGTATCATACATTGAATTCCCTTCTTCATCATGTCTCACTGTTGGGATATCAACGATGATTAAGGCATTATCATCCTCTTTTTCAATACGCGAACGTTCCTCATCATCCAAGGGGTCTTTAATGAAGTCCAGTTCAACATTTAATGTTTGAACTAAAAATTGAATTTCTTCCTCTGTTGGATGGAGTACATTAATCCAACAACCTTTTTGAATCTCCTCAATCTCTTGTAGTTTTCCGTTTCGGTCTGTTAAATAAATATTTAACATACTATCACCCCGATTCTTTTTACATGTAGGAATCAACCTCACTTTGAAATAACAGTCTATTTTAAACCGCCATTTTCAGCATATGAAACAAATGAAAAGATTTCAATAGAAAATTATTTTGAAAACGCTTTTCTTCACAAATTATTCAAATAGAAAAAGACAGAGCATTCTCTGTCTTTTATAGACATTATGTTGCTTTTATAACATATTTAGAAAGTATCCACAAGTTAAACGAAACAGAAACAGTATAACCAGCATATGTCGCAATAACAAAACTAATATAGTCAAATTGTGGAAGCAACACAATATTTAGCACAATTTTTATCCCTATTCCTATAAACAAACCAATTACTGTTTTTCCCTGTTGATTAATCCCTTGTAGCATGGCCGCTGTTACCGCAAAGAGCGAAAATAATATACAAGCCGGGGCGTAATAGCGTAAAATCACACTTCCTAACGCAGGATCATTTCCCATACCAAATAGTAATGTATATACTGGTTCAGCTAAAACCATCATTCCTAACGATGCTGGAATCGTTAGGAATACTACAAGTAAATTTGTTCTCGTAAAGTGTTTATATAATAACTGGTCATTTTTTGCTGTATACGCCTTTGTCATCTCAGGAACGAGTGACATACTAAAAGCTGTAGCAACCGAAACTGGAATTAACACAACCATTTGTACGAGCCCAATCACAGCATTTATTTTTTCCGCTTCCCGCTGTAAATATCCCATTTGCATTAATAGCTTATTAATTGTAAATGTATCAATTGTTTGATACAAGGGAATTGCAAGACCAACAACAACAAATGGAATAGAGTATGCAAATAATTCTTTGTACAGTGCGAAAAATGATTTTGTTGTTTGCGGAACACTCATATTTTCTTTTTTCTTTAAATGACGCCTTCTCTTTAAATAATATGCAATTAATATTCCAAGTCCTGCTACAGCTCCTATAAAGGCACCAAACGTAGCAACTCCAACCGCCAACGCTGTTGATTCTTTGTATAAATGAAGCACTGCAAAACTTCCGATTAAGATTGTTAACACGCGAAAAAACTGTTCTACTACTACGCTTAAAGCAGATGGTCCCATCGATTGAAACCCTTGAAAAAATCCACGTAATAAGCTCATAGAAGGAACAATTAGTAAAGCAAAGCTTACAATTTGAATATTATATGTAACAGCAGTTACACTATTACCCGTTTGATCTCCGCTATCAATAACAACCTTTGCGAGATAGGGAGCTAAACAGTATAACAATAAAAACGCTATAACTCCCATACACCCCATAAAAATAAGCCCGCTTTTTAATACTCGTTTCACCGTATAATAATCGTCTAATTCATTATATTTAGATACCATTTTGGAGACAGCTAAAGGAAGTCCCATCGTTGCGATGCTAAGCATAAGTGTATAAGGACGATAAGCATATGTATATAATACATATCCTCCCGTTCCAACCATCGCTGTAAAAGGAATTACATATATAAAACCTAACATTTTCGAAATCATCGTTGCCATTGTTAAAAAGAATGTTCCGCGTAAAAACGGTGACCCTTTCATGAAATTCCTCCGCTATACTGTTTTACTACACCATATGGACAACTTTCTACTTTTAGAACTTATATAAGATAAAACTTTAATCTCTCAGAGCCTTAAGATGTGGTCTTACTGCCCGCGAATAGTACAATAAAGTGAAACTTCCGTCAGTGGGGGTTTTCTTCATCCCCCACCTATCTTCTTTGTTTCTCTTTGAATCTTGAGGTGGGAGTCTTACTGCCCACAAATAGCGGGATAAACAAAGAAAAAAAGCCAATGAAAATTCATTGACTTTAACGACCTGCTTTTCTTTTTTTCAATAATTTCATACCTATGTATACAGCAATAAAAAGAATCGCCCCTGCGATGAAATAATGCGTGTAGTCAGCAGCATATTCTTTAATATGACGCCAATTCCCGCCAAGTTTTTCACCTAAATAAATAAACAGGATAGACCACGGAATAATTGCAAGTACTGTATATGCTGTAAATCGTTGCAATGACATTTTAGCTAGTCCTGCTGGAATCGATATTGCATGACGTACAAATGGGATAAAGCGTGCAGAGAAAATCACACCTGCACCATATCGCTTAAACCATTCTTCTGCTACATCTAAATGGTGCTTTTTAATTAATAAATATTTACCGTATTTTTCAACAACCGGACGTCCGCCGTAATATCCAAGCCAATACAAGAAAATTTGCGCTAACGTTCCACCAATCGTTCCGGCAATCACTGCCCCAACGAAATTAATTTCTCCCTTAGCAACTAAATAACCCGCATAAGATAATACAATTTCACTCGGAATAATTTCGATCATAAGTCCTAGCGCAATCCCAGAATAGCCCAGACTTATAAAAAATTGTAGTAACTGCTCAACTAAATTTGCTAACATTCTTCATTATCTCCTTTTTTCTACGCACACACACTTTCTTATTATTTCATAAAAATCTATCCTTGCCAATATGCTACTACTTAATAGTATAAAATTATGCAATAATAAAAAAACATACTTAACATTTCTATTTCGAAAGGAGAAAGTGCACGATGGAATATAGATTACTAGAAATTATTCCAAAAAACAAGCAAGTTATAAAAAATTTACTAATTCTTCACAAAGAAATTTTCCAAGTTCCTAATACAAATCTACTAAAAGAAATGAACGAAAAGACGTCTACTTTTAGCACTTGCACTCGATCATGAAACTGTAATTGGCTTTGAAAGAAGAGAAAATCATTTCTATAGTTGGATTGGTGATGTACATCCAAACTACAGAAAACAAGGCATTTCTTCAGAACTTATGCATATGCAGCATAAATGGTGTAAAGAGAATAGCTACAAAACAATCCAAACAAAAAACAAATGGAGAAGCATGCTAATATTAAGTATTAAGCACAGATTTAATATTATCGTACATATACTGATGAAAAAGGCGAACCAAAAATCATATTAGAAAAAACATTATAAATGACCAAAATAGCTTTTCGTATATATATCCATTTTAATTTTTCGACATATAAGTTGTTACTATGTACAATACAACACGACCACTACTTACTTTCTCCTTTTGTTTGAAACCTTGCATGTGGCAGAAAAGGCCCTGACCGCTTCTATGCATAGCCAGATACTCTCGCCCGCCTAAAAAGAAAGGGAGTTTTTATGTCGATTTCTTAATTTGTATTTATATAATCTTCGTTATTGCTTAATCAACCAATCTTTCTTTATTCGGATCTTTCATATAAGCAAACATTTGCCGGATTTGCCATTCTGTATTTCTTCCTATTGATAGTTCTGGCAATCCTTCTTCTCCAAAAAAGCGAACATCTTCCGTTTCAATACCAACTTGTCTTTCACCACCTACTATTTCACAGCTAATAAATATTTTATATACATCTATTGCAGAAGGTGATGGCTGATGTTTCTGTTTATCAAAGATAGATAGTAAACGAAAGTTTTCTACTTTGTAACCTGTTTCTTCTAAAACTTCTTTTCGCGCAACTTCCGTAGGTGTATATCCAATATCAGCCCATCCACCTGGAAGTGCCCATTTTCCATCACTTTTCTCTTTTACAAAAAGTAACTTTCCTTCTTGAAACACGACCGCTCGTATATCTACTTTGGGAGTTTGATAACCCGTTTCATTGGCAAATAAATGCTCAATCACTTCCCAATCTGTTTTTGTATAATGTGCCATCATTTCAATTGATAATTTCCGAAGGTCTTGAAAACGTTCTATATCATATACATCTTTTGAATATGCTAATCCAGCCTGCGCAATTGCTTGTATTTGTTTTACCCATTCAATCCATTTTATTTCCATTATTTCACCTTCTTCAATTTAGTTTACACTTATTATATAACAAAAAAAGAGATTGATTGTTCAATCTCTTTTTTGTTCATCTTCATAATTTATCTAAATGTTCTCGTATAAATTCACGACGTTTTTCTATATATCGAAAAATCAAACTTGGCTCACTATCAAATACATCTATTTTCGATTTCACATACGGATCTTGCACAATATGTGGACGAAGTTCTTCGTGCATTCCCTCTACTTTCGGTTTTATATATTCTACTGTAAATTGATGAGAGAGTATATCTTTCAAAATTTTTTTATATTGCTTTCTAAAAACATCAACATCAAGTAATCTAGCACTTAACGTATTAAATCCTTGAATACGAATGTAATCATGCCCCATCTTTCGACCTTGTACATCTCGTCCCCACGTTGCATCATAGTCCCATGGAATCATTTCAAACAACTTTGTTTCTTCATTGTGATAGAGTGCATAATTGTGCACAAATCCATCAAAGTTTTGCGTGCATACAACACCCGCTAACCATCTTAAATATTTATCAACATCGACATATTTTACGATTTTTTTTTCATAAGCTGCTCTGGAAATTGTATTCAGTTGATAGATAAATTCACTAATATATCCTTCACTATGTTCATTTCCACATTTCAACTCATACCCTAAGGACAATTTCTTTTTTATATCTTTATCTAACTCACTTACTAATGAAAAATTCGCATCATCATCGACTGCATAGTAAATCGAGCCCTTTGGTAAATTTCGTCTCCGCAAAAAATTTTCATCTACCGATTCTAACTGTAAATAAACTCCTTCAAATCTATTATTAACCTTCACAAGAACATGTTGCGCCTTCGGTGATAACGTGCCAATGTCTGAAAAAAAATCTAGTGATAACTTATTTCGTATTAAAGAAGGATCATTAAATTCCGAATTAAAATGCAGCTCTTGCACACCTTGGAAAAATTTAGGTTTATAGAACATCACATGATATGATTTTTTCTTCAATTTCCGAATATGAGAGCCGCGATATACGATATCAATATCATACTTTCTTTTATCATATGTTAACTTAGCTGGAACAGGATCATCAGACCAAACATCTTTTCGTAACTCAACGATATACATTGGGTGAATAAAAAAATCATAAGAAGGTATCATTTTCTCCCTTCCCTTCTCTTTCATCTACAACCAATGTATGCCCTTCCTTCCCCAATTGCCACATCCACTATATATTCATTTTGATTAGCTATATACGCTTCTCCTATGCAAAAAAATAAATGCTTCATAATGTAATAGTACGAAAAGAATTTCCTTTTCGAAATAAGGAGGCGCCCTTTACAGAGGTACTATTCAAAAAGATGAAAACTCTCAAAATACTCACATCGTTCCTGCAGATCAAAATACTAATTCCTAAAAAGCAGGCTACCTATCACAGTCTGTTTCCTTTAGGATATAACACCATTTTTCAAAAAGAACAAACACAATTTATCTAGTCGACATACCTTATTAATAGAAAGTTTATTATTCAAAATTCAACAATAGATACAATCTCATTTTTTATTAAGGAGGCTTTTCTTAAATGTATTCAAGAAATGACATTCAAAAAGCAGTAGAAGAGGTAAAAGGTGCTGGAATGGAAACCTTTCTATGCCAAGAACCTAAGCGCTCTCGCTGTTCTCGCCGCTCTCGTCGTTCCCGCTGTTCTGACCGCTCTCGTTCTCGTCGTTCTCGTTGCTCTAAACGTTCTCGTTCTCATCGTTCTCGTTGCACTTGCCGCTCTTGGCGTTTTCTTTCCTCTTGCCGTTCTCGTTCTCACCGCTCTCGTCGTTCCCGCTGTTCCAAACGCTCTCGTTCTCGTCGTTCCCGCTGTTCTAAACGCTCTCGTTCTCGTCGTTCCCGCTGTTCTAAACGCTCTCGTTCTCGTCGTTCCCGCTGTTCTCGTCGCTCTCGTTCCCGTCGCTCTCGTTCCCGTCGTTCTCGTTCCCGTCGCTCTCGTTCTCGTCGCTCTCGTTCTCGTCGCTCTCGTTCTCGCCGCTCTCGTTCTCGCCGCTCTCGTTCTCGTCGCTCTCATCGTTCCGGTCCTCTTGGCCCTCTCGGTTCTCTCGGTCGTTCTCGTCGCTCTGATTGATAATATAATATATGCTCTAATTCCGCTCTATAACATAGCAAAAATATCCTTCTCTTTTTCAAAAATGCAAATAGACCGCTTTAAGCGGTCTATTTATCTATTAAAACAAATTACTTTTTCATCTCCACCAAGAATAAAAATTTTCCTTTATAAACATTTACACCTCTTCAAAATGCGCAATATCAGCAAATAAGTGAATTTTATTTTCTCCTTCTTTCACTTCAATCATACTTAAACTTGCGCTATGCATAAAAGGACCATTCCATATGTTTTCAATGAGGCGCTGTTCAAAATACCCCATCATAAGTAATGAAGTAATAGCATGAGAAACAATTAAAACACTTTCTCCTTCATGTTTTTTTAGTATGTATTCAAGTCCATTTAACATACGTGTTCTTGCATCATAAAAGCTTTCCCCTGATTTTGATTCATATTGATGCGGTGCATTCCAAAATAAATGAAACTCTTTCGGATATTTCTCCTGTAATTCAACTTGTGTATGTCCTTCCCAAACTCCCATATCAATTTCATATAAATGTTCATCTGCTACAATTGGAATATCTCTGTCTCCTTTAATTAACTGAGCTGTATGCATTGCTCTTCCGCTTGGACTGCTGTAAATAACATCAAGCTGCATATCTTTCATACGTTTCCCTAATTGTTTTGCTTGTAGTATTCCCGTTTCCGTTAAATTTGAATTTTTTCTGCCTTGCATTCTTTTTTCTACATTCCATTCTGTTTCCCCGTGACGCGTAATATATAACATTGTTTTCATCATCATTTTCTCCTTTACCAACTCGGTCTAGCATCCCACGGTTCTAATGTTCCGACAATCCATTCCCGTTGTTTGTGTTGAATTCCGGCTATAACACCACTCGCAATCTCATCATGTGTTAACCATCTCGAACGTTTTTCTTCTACTATAAAACCTAATATAATTCGATAATATCTACATAAAGAAGAGCATCTTATTTTTTTCCCTGATTTGTAAGCACTGCTTCCAATTATATGAAACAATTCCCATTCTTTTGAAAATCTTTCAATCTCCTCACTAATGATTTGCAATGCATCTACAGCCGTTGAATGAATCCAAGCAACTACAAGCGTGACTGGTCCGTTTTTTTGAATTGAACTTTTAATTTTAACACGCAACTCATCACTATTATGATAATCAACCGCTAGACATGTAACTCTTTTAGGAATATCACATGAATCTTCTATTTCCTTTAGGCGTTTTATGTTTCGACCGATTACAGAAGTATGAAGCTCTTGCTCAGCAAACCACTTTGATACTTTCTGTAACATGCCAGTTCCCCCAACAATAAGTACATGCATATCCCCTCCCCCTTTCCATATTTAGTAAAACAGCATATGCGGTTTTTCTTCTTTATAATATTGCAATCTCTCTTGCAGCGTCCCTGTATGAAATTCAAATTTATGTCCATCTGGGTCTGTAAAATAAATAGAATGGCAATCTCGTACATCACGCTCTCGTCCTTGTAGAATATGTACTTTATTCACTTCAAGACGATGTAATAAAGCTTTAAAATCTTCTTTTTCTATCGAAAACGCAATATGTGTATACGATTGATAGATTTCCCTTCTTGGAATATCCTTTTCTTCATTTAATGCAACCCACATTCCGCACAGGTCGAAATAAGCAAGTGTTCTACCTTTCACAAGTAACTTCCCTTCCAACACTTGTTCATAGAATTGTATAGATTCCTCTAAATTTGAAACAGAAAAACAAAGATGATTCATTCCTTTTATCATTGTCATTATCCCCTCACAGCAAAAAAGATGCGCAATATTCGCGCATCTTTATCGTACTATTTTTTTGTAATATATGTCCATTTATAACTAAAATCTCCTCCAAATGTATGCTTAGCAGTTCCTTTCACCTTGGATTTCTCAAGAAAAGCAACGCCCTGCTGATAAACCGGAGAAATGGCTGCATCATCAAATAAAATTTTCTCTGCTTCAGAAAGAGCCTTCCATCGTGCTTTCTCATCGGTTAACAACTCACCTTTTGCTTTCGCAACTAGTTCATCATATTTCTTATTAGAATATGCCATTTCGTTAAATGCACTATCTGTAATAAACATATCAATAAATGTCATTGGATCTGGATAATCTGGGCCCCATGATGATAAAGAGAACTCATATTCTAATTTCTTTTCTAACTCTAACTTTTGTTTAAACGGCTGCTGTTTCATATTCACTTTCAAACCAGGTAAGTTTTTCTCCAATTCTGCTTTAATATATTCTCCAACTTTTTTCAAGTTATCCTTATCATAGTTCAACATTTCAACTGTAATTGTATCTTGCCCTAACTCTTTTTTCGCTTCTTCCCATAGTTTTTTTGCTTTTGCTGCATTATCTTTACCATCATGAAAGTTTTTATTTGTTTCGCGGAAGTCTTTTCCATCTGGTCCTTTTGTAAATTTTTGTGCTACTAAGTAATATGCAGGTAATGATCCATCGTTTAAAATCACATTTGTAATTCCCTTTTTATCATATGATAAATCAATAGCTTGACGTACTTTTTTATTCGAAAAAATCTGATTTTTCTGATTGAAACGAATAAAATACATACGTGAATCTAATTCCGATTTAAATTCTTCACTTTTCTTATATTTATCAACAAACTCCGAGCTTAAAATGACTCGATCTACTTCGTTACTATCATATAAATTTACAGCTGTTGATGTTTCCTTTACAACACTTACATTAATTTCCTCTAATTTCACATTATCTTTATCCCAATAGTTCGGATTTTTCTTTAACTGATAACTTCGTTCATGCTTCCATTCACTCATCACAAATGGTCCGTTATATAATAACTTATCTGATTCTAATGCATATTTGTCCCCTTGTTCTTTTACATATTTTTCATTCAATGGGAAAAATGTTGGGAATGTTGTAAGATCTAGAAAATATGGTGTAGGTTTCTCTAACTCAACCACTAATGTTTTATCATCTTTTGCTGTAACACCAAGCTGTTCAAGCGGTAATTCTCCTTTATTAATTTTCTCAGCATTTTTAACATCGAACAAAATAAAAGCATATTCTGATGCTGTTGCTTTATCGACAGCACGACGCCAAGCAAACACAAAGTCTTGTGCTTTTACAGATTCTCCATTAGACCACTTTGTATCTCGTAAATGAAATGTGTATGTTTTCTTATCCTCGCTAATTTTCACGTCCTTTGCCACACCAGGTGTTGGTTTATTCTCTTTATCTAAGCGGTATAATCCTTCCATCGCGTTTACAAATACCCGAAATGATACACCATCAGTTGCCTTTGACGTATCCATAGTAGGAATTTCTGCTGTTTCTAGTAAATTTAATACTTGTTTATCAGCAAGTGCTGCATTTCCTTCTTTTCCCTTTTCAGTTGTTGATGCTTTTTCCCCATTTCCACACCCTGCAACTAACACACTCGTAGAAAGTGCAAGTGCTGTAATAAGTGAAACCTTCTTTTTCATAGACCATTTCCCCTCTTTCTCTTTGTAACAACTAAAAATAAGACCAACTCTCTTGAATAGTATTATACATAATTTTCTGATAATTTCAAATACTATCTTTTAAAAAATTAAAAAGTGACACACGTCACTTTTTTCACTACCTTATCATCTACATAAATCTATTTTAATTTTTTGGCATATCATTCACTGCTATGCAGAATACAACATGACCTGTACTCGCTTTCTCTCTTTGTTTTAAACCTCGCATGTGGCAAAAAAAGGCCCTGACCGCTTCTATGCACGGCCAGCTGCTCTCGTCTCCCTTTTAAAAAAAGAGGTTTTTATGTCATTTTTTTAACTTGTATATATAGCTCAACTAAATTGTTTCATTTGAAATATTCCATTATCTTAAAAAACCTTCATGCTTTAATAACCATTCTTTCCGCCAAAGTCCACCCTCATAACCTACTAACTTCCCGCTCTTCCCAATAATTCGGTGACAAGGCACAATAATCGAAATAGGATTTCTACTATTCGCTCCGCCGATTGCTCGTACAGCCCTTGGATTGCCGATTTTCTCTGCCATATCAAGATAAGAAGCACTTTTTCCATATGGAACACTGCAAAGTGCATTCCATACTTGTTTTTGAAAAGGAGTTCCCTTCGCTCGTAGCGGGACAGTAAATTCCGTTCGCTTCTTATGAAAATATTCATCTAGCTCCATTACACATCGCTCAACAATTGGATGAGGAATATCTTCTTGTTTTTGTTCTACAAATAATACAGAGGAAATGCCAGTCTCATCCCCTTTTACTTCAATCCATCCAAGTTCACTTTTGTAATATGCTTGATACATGAAAAATACTCCACCTCTCTTCATATTCACTAAACATAGACTCATCATAACATTTCTTTAAGCATTTTGTTATGGAAAAAGGGTGCAAGGTGCTACAATAAAGTGGCACTCCCATTAGTTAAGAAATGATACTTGGGTATATGTTCATTTAAGAAAATAAAGGAGGATTCTTATTGT
Source organism: Bacillus bruguierae (assembly GCF_037104725.1). Taxonomy (NCBI): domain Bacteria; kingdom Bacillati; phylum Bacillota; class Bacilli; order Caryophanales; family Bacillaceae; genus Bacillus; species Bacillus bruguierae. The sequence continues at coordinate 219,093 of NZ_JBAWSX010000006.1, forward strand.
GAACAATCAATTATTTTCACCGTATACAATAAAAGATGTTACACTAAAAAATCGAATTGTTATGTCACCTATGTGTATGTACTCCTCTGAAAACGAAGACGGAAAAATAACGAATTTCCATCTCGTCCACTACGCATCACGTGCAGCTGGTCAAGTTGGACTTGTTATGTTAGAGGCTACAGCCATAACACCAGAAGGACGCATTTCCCATAAAGATTTAGGTATTTGGGATAATGAGCATATAGATGGCCTACATCAAGTTGTCAATATGATTCATGAACACGGTGCAAAAGCTGCTATTCAAATTGCACATGCCGGTAGAAAAGCTGTTCTTGATACAGATCCTATTGCACCCTCAGCTATTCCTTTTGATTCCTCTATGAAAATCCCTGTGCAAATGAGCAAAGAAAAAATAAGAGAAGCTATCATAGCCTTTCAAAATGGAGCAACACGTGCCAAAAAGGCTGGATTTGATATTATTGAATTACACGGAGCACATGGTTATTTAATTAATGAATTTTTATCTCCGCTCACAAATCATCGTACAGATGAGTACGGTGGATCTTGTGAAAATCGCTATCGTTTTTTACGTGAAATCATTGATGCGGTTAAAGAAGTTTGGACTGGACCATTATTTGTTCGTATTTCCGCTCATGATTATCATCCAGAAGGTTTAACTGTAGAAGACTACGTAATGTTTGCACAGTGGATGAAAGAACAAGGTGTTAACCTCATTGATTGTAGTTCGGGAGCTGTTGTACCAGCACATATCGATGTGTATCCTGGTTATCAAGTACCCTATGCAAAACATATAAAAGAACACGCTTCTATTGCTACAGGTACTGTTGGCCTTATTACAAGCGGCATACAGGCAGAAGAAATTTTACAACAAGGTTCTGCTGACTTAATTTTTATCGGCCGTGAACTATTACGAAACCCATATTTCCCAAGAACAGCAGCTAATGAGCTTGGTTTTGAATTAGCTGAGCCGTTTCAATATAGTCGTGCTCCAGGAAAACTAAAAAATACTAATAAATAAAGGAGCTGCCCAAAATAGTACTTTGGGCAGCTCCTTTATTTTACACCAGCAATATTTTCTTAAAGAGAAAAATATCTAGTGAAAACCACTTTTATCCGAGGTGGATGAAGACCCCCCCTCGGATGGAAGTTTCACTTTATTTCATCTTAGCAATTTCCAAAGATTCATGTATATGAACTCCAGACTCTTCTCGCAGCGCTGTTACATACATTCCTCTTGCTACTTGCTCTGCTGAAATCGGTTTATATTTTGAAAAAGACCCTTTAAATAAAAACGGCATAATTCCCGAAATTTTTTCTCCCATTCTTTCTCCAAAACGAAACTCTTCTCGTTCTCCAAGTAAAAGAGATGGTCTAAAAATATGAATGCCTCCTATGACTAGCTTTTTAATACCTTCCTCCATCTTTCCTTTTACTTGCGAGTAGAAAAATAGCGACTTCGGATTTGCCCCCATCGAAGAAATAACAAGAAAATTTTGTACCCCTTGTTCTTCTGCTACACGAGCTGCTCGTATTGTATAATCATAATCAACCTTTTTAAAATTTTCTTTCGTCTTTGCTTTTTTAATTGTCGTACCAAGACAATTAAAAACATCATCTACAGCAAAAAACTCTTTATATTGTTCCAAAATCGAAAAATCCACCTGCTTTTGTTGAAGCTTTTCGTGCTCCCATTCTAGTGATCTTCTCACAAAAATTGTAACTGAATCATAATAGTCCGAATCAAGCAGTAATTGTGTCACTTCCTGTCCAACTAGACCACTAGCTCCAAGTACCAAGGCTGTTCTTGTTTTCATCCGTTTCCATACCTCTTTATCTTCTAATATCTTTCTCTATCATATGCAAAGCATAATACAATATGCAAGCCCTTTGTTTACTCTTTTTCTTCTTTTGGCACCTCAGTAACTGTACTTGTATCTCCTAAATTCCGAATAAGCGCTTTCAAAAAAAACAGCACACATGATAATGGAAAAATAACAGCCAATATTAATAAAACTGCTTCGCTCACATATTCCATTCACTCATCTCCTTCTCTGCACCCTCTATCACACTATATGAAGAAACTGAAAGGATATATGCAAAAACAAAAAAAATAAACCAGAGCATTGTGACAAATTTAGAACAAACTATAAATCGTAATCATTATTATTTATTGCAACATTGTCAAAGATGTATTATACTAAACCGGTGGTATAAAACGTAATTATTACGCTTTATAAAAAAAGAAGTTATTCTTTCTTTTATTTGGAGAAAATACATTTTAGAAAGTAAAGAAACGAGGCAAACAAAATGAAGAAAAGATCACTTATATTTTCATTCGTACTAATATTTACCCTTATATTTGCTGGATGTTCAAACAAAGATAACACAGCAAATAAAAAAGATGGTAAACTTTCTGTCTATACAACTATTTTTCCTTTAGCTGACTTTGCTAAAAAAATCGGTGGCGATTACGTAGAAGTAACAACTATATATCCACCAGGTGCAGATTCCCATACGTATGAGCCAAGTCAAAAACAAACAGTACAAGTTGCCAAAGCAGACTTATTTGTATATAACGGAGCTGGATTAGAGCCATTTGCTGAAAAAATGGAAAAAACATTAAAAAATGAAAAGGTTAAAGTTGTGAATGCATCAAAAGATATCGAACTACAAGCTTCGACTGAAGACGAACACGAGGAAGGTCATAAAGAAGAACATCATCATGATAAAGACCCTCACGTTTGGCTAGATCCAACACTTGCAACGAAACAAGCTGAAGCAATTAAAAATGCACTTGTAGAACTACAACCAGAGCATAAAGAAGAATTCGAGAAAAACTTTGCTGCACTGCAAACCAAATTCACAAGTTTAGATAATCAATTTAAAGAAGTTGTTGATCATGCAAAAACGAAAGAAATTTTAGTTTCTCATGCAGCATACGGATATTGGGAACAACGTTACGGTTTAAAACAAATTCCAATTGCAGGTATTTCTGCTTCTGATGAACCATCCCAAAAAGCACTAGCTTCTATCACGGCAACAGCAAAAGAGCATGGGTTAAAATATATTTTATTTGAAACATTCTCTACACCAAAAGTAGCAGAAGTTATTCAAAAAGAAACAGGAACGAAAATTTTACGCTTAAATCATCTTGCAACTATTTCTGATAATGATGCGAAAAAAAATAAAGATTACTTCACACTAATGGAAGAGAACATGAAAACTTTAAAAGAAGCTACAAATTAATATAACATTCATTTCTGACCGCGAAAAAATGTTTCTGCGGTCTTTTCTTATGCCATTTCTTTCCTGATTGCCTTGACTTATAAAAAACATATAGTAAAATTATCCATATTAGTTTTATATATTATTTCAATATACAAGTCATTTCTATACAGAATACACCATGATCTGCACCCGCTTTCTCCTTTTGTTTTAAAACCTTGCACGTGGCAGGAAAAAGCACTGACCGCTTCTATGCATGGTCAGATCCTCTCGCCCGCCTAAAAAGAAAGAGAACTTTTATGCCGATTTTTTAATTTGTATTTATATAGTTATAATAAATAGGAAAGTGAGATGAAACTATGAATCTTCACATTTGTGAAGTAACAGTACATAATTGGCGTTCAGTCGCTGCCTTAGACGTAGCAGCGGAGCAGCGACAATTTATTGAAAGCAACGCATTTTCTTTAGCCGAATCATTATATGAAGGAAATGCAACATCGTTAGCTTTATATGATGGAGAAACACTTGTTGGATACGCAATGTATGGATGGTATTCTGAAAAAAATGAAAGCATATGGTTAGACCGGTTTATGATTGATCACAACTTTCAAGGAAACGGTTACGCGAAACGCTTTCTCCATTTATTAATTTCATATTTACAAGAAAAATATCAATGTAAAAAGATTTATTTAAGTCTTCATCCTAACAACAAATTAGCAATGAAACTATATGAATCGTTTAGCTTTCGTCTAACTGGTGATATTGACGATGAAGGTCCTGTTGCTGGAGTTGTAATGGAGTTACTTATAGATAAAGTGAAACTTCCATAAACCAACATAAATAAGCCTGCAAACGCAGGCTTATTTTATGCATTCTTCAAAATGTTGTTGAAACCATTCTTTATTTAAATTTTTACCAATAAAAACAATCTCACTTACTCGTTTTTCTCCTTCTTGCCACTCTCTATCATAGGAAGCTGCAAATAACGTATGTACGCCTTGGAACACAACGCGGCGATTTACTCCTTCAATAGACAATATTCCTTTATAACGATATAAATACTCTCCTAATTCTTGTACAACGGCTGACATCCATTCATTTATTTTTTGCAGATCAAGAGGACGCTCTTCTCTTAACACAAAGGCCTTTACCCCTTCTAAATGATGCTGCTCTGTATGGGGATAAATTTCTAACTTGTCACGCGTTTTAAACGTTTGTATATCTAGCAAGGATGAAATATCTACTTCACAATTTATTGTTGGGATTAATTTTGCAGTTGGATTGATCCCTTGTAATTCAATGAGTAAATTCTCCTTTTCTTCCTGCTCTACTAAATCTAATTTATTTATTAATACCATGTCAGCAAAAGCAATTTGTTCTTTTGCTTCTAAACCTTTTTCAAAGTGTTTATATATATGATAGCTATCTACTACAGTTACTACACCGTTAATTTGGTATGCGGACTGAATAATAGGGTCTAAAAAGAATGTCTGAATAATTGGACCAGGATTTGCAAGCCCAGTTGTTTCAATTACTAAACCTTCAAAATCCATTTTACCTTCTGCTCTTACTTCTAGTAGATGCTTTAGTGCAACAAGCAAATCTTCACGTACTGTACAACATAAACAACCGTTTGTCATTTCCATAATTTCTTCTTCTACATTCATAATCAATTGATTATCGATACCTATTTGTCCAATTTCATTTACAATAACCGCAAGTTTCTTTCCGTGCTCTTCAGATAAAATACGATTTAATAATGTTGTTTTCCCTGATCCGAGAAATCCGGTTAATATTGTTACTGGAATCACGATTCTACATCTCCTTGTTATATGTCTAATTACATAATTATATCATAGGTTGTCTTTTTATTTTTCGAATATAGAACATATTAGTTGTAAGTATATCTACACGAATATATAATAGCAGCAAATAAGAAAACCTTTTCATATCGAATAGGTTCATACATATCAGCAAGGAGGATCTACATAAATGGAACGAATTCGAATGGCCCAAAACCTAGAGTTTTCTCGAATTATTCAAGGGTTTTGGCGTTTAGCAGAATGGAATATGACAGATCAGGAATTACTCTCTTTCATTGAATCTTGCATGGAAATGGGCATTACAACGTTTGACCATGCCGATATTTATGGCGATTATACATGTGAAGCTTTATTTGGGAAAGCACTTCAATTAAAACCAAGTTTACGTGACAACATGCAAATCGTTACAAAATGTGGAATCGCTCCCCCATCATCTAAATTTCCAGAGCGTTACGTTGCTCACTATAATACAAGTACTGAACATATTTTAAAAAGTGCCGAACAATCACTACAAAACCTAAATACTGACTATATTGATGTATTGCTCATTCATCGCCCTGATCCATTTATGAATCCAGCAGAAGTTGCAGAAGCTTTTTCTCGTTTGAAGCAAGAGGGAAAAGTACGACACTTTGGTGTATCAAACTTTCTGCCTTCCCAATTCAATATGTTAAGTTCGTATTTAGATTTTCCGCTCATTACCAATCAAATCGAAGTATCTGTTATGCAGCTTGAGCATTTCGAAAAAGGTACGATTGAACAGTGCCAAGAAAATCGAATTTCTCCTATGATTTGGTCTCCGCTTGCTGGGGGTGAGATTTTCAAAAAAGAAAGTGAGCCTATACTTCGCTTACGTCACACACTAGAGAAAATTGCTACTGATTGTGATATTTCTGAAATTGATTCGATTATGTATGCATGGCTACTTGCTCATCCAGCTAATATGCTACCAATTGTTGGTTCTGGTAAACTAGAACGTATCAAAACAGCTGTTGAAGCAACAAAACTAACATTGGACCGTCAGCAATGGTTTACCATCTTTGAAAGCTCAAATGGTCATCCTGTTCCATAAGTACACCAAAAGAACATGAGATTCATTCTCATGTTCTTTTTAAATCTGTAATTGATTTATTTCTGCCGCACTCCGAATTCCTGATTCAATTGCTCCTTGTATCCAGCCATGATACAACGTAGTATGATCACCCGCAAAATATATTCTCCCTTCTGGTTTCACAATGTGAGGTTGCAATTCTGTTTCTTGAGTTGCCTGAAAGATTGCAAACCCTCCTAATGCGTACGGGTCTAACGTCCAGCTCTTCGATATACCAGAAATAAATTCATCATATACTTGATTTCCAAGTATATCACCTAAATTTTGTAAAGTATAATAAATACGGTCATTTTCAGATAAACCATCCCACAATAACGCATCATACGACCAAGTATAACTCCCCAGTACCATTCCAGGCCCTTTTGTCCCAATTCCATAGCTTGGATAATATGCATAACGAATAGGCAAATCCGTAATGATGCGGCCACCACGTTGCCCTTGTTCTTCCCAAAAACGACTTTTAAATTGGATTCCAATTTTCGTCGCAGCCATGTAATGTAGTTCTCGAATGGCTTTCCACTTTTCATGAGAAACAGAATCATACGGATCAATTTCAACAAATCTCATTGTTGTAAATGGAATGGTGACGATGACAATATCACCTGTAATACTGGTATATTCAAACGTCTTCTCATTACGACAATATGCTGTAACTCCTTTTTCGTGCTGCACTAGTTTCATTAACTTTTGTTGAAAGATAATATCATTTTGCAATTGCGGTAAAAAAGACTTTGGCAACGCGTCATTGCCGCCTTCAATTTCATAAAAACCTGTAGATTGCTGTAAAATGAAAATAAAACGCAATGTTTCTACAAAAGACCTTTCTAAAAATCCTTCTAAATCAAGAAGCACCCCTATCATCTCTACAGCAGCTGGTGAAAAAGGCACTTTATATTGGTGAGGATAATCCTTTAAAAACTCTGCTGTAGAATACCGACCAAAATCTTTCTCTACAATACTCCAATTTTTTTCCGGGTCTCTTTTAATAAAATCAAGAATTGGTTGTATTGCTGACATCAACAGGTCTTCCGATGATTTTCCTTCTTCATTCGCTGCAACTGGATAACGTAAAATACTCGGATTTTTCTCATATTGTTTCAATGTTGTCTTGCGACCATTTGCATAAATAATATCCGTTTCATTTCGATTAATGAATGGATTTAACTTCAACCCAAACTTCTTAATATACGAAATCGTTAATTCATGTGTATAAGGAATCCGCATGGCTCCAACATCTAGATATAAGCCTGTTTCTGGCATTCTCATCGTATAAATACGCCCACCAATTCGATTATTTGCTTCTAGTATTTTCACACGATGACCAGCAGCCTTTAATAATGATCCAGCCACTAATCCAGCCATGCCCGCTCCAATAATAATAATATTTTTCGGTACTGTCGTTTTTGGTAAGCCATTGTCAATAATAGATACCATCTCATTTGTTGCAAAATGGGATTGCATATTTAATCGCATCATCCCCACCCCTACTCATCAACACAAATTCATAGTTCAATGCATTGTATTCATGAAAAGGATGAATCATTCTATTTTTTCTGAATATTCACAAAAAGTTCAAATAAATATGCACTCTTTCCTTTTATTTAACCGTATAATAAAAATGTAGATAGGAAATGTAAGGAAGGGGATGGAAACATGAAACGCTCTTACAACTATCATGAGATTAAAAAACAATTAGAAAGCCAAAAATCTCACTTATGTAAACGATTAACAGATGTAAAATTAACAGAAAATGAGCGCAATGAAATCAAGAGAATGATTGACAATTACGAATATATTCTTAACTTAGTTGAAATGAATCATTTTGAAAGAGGAATTTCTCACTGAAAACGGGTGTACAAATTAACAGGACATAGAGGTTAAAATAAAGTGAAACTTCCATCAGTCGGTTTTTTCTTCATCCCCACTGATGGAAACCCTGTCCAAGCTAGCACATAACAGCAATTGTTTCCCGCCCTTCTATACCGCCCTCATTATTCATATAGATATATCTTTTCCAACAGTCGAACTTCTGATAACAGTAATTAAATAGAAGTGAAACTCCTGCAGACTTTTTTAAGATTTTCTATATTGTTATCTGAAATTCTTATTTTCCATTCTAAAACAGACAATTTACGCATATGGTTATATAAATATTCTCTTTTTGGAGTGTTAATTAGAAAAAAGAGGAAGGGCAAAATAGTAGTTGGCGACTATGGAAACATTCATAATTTTTACAATAAAATTCCCATTTTCCTAATAGAGGGGGATTTAACTTATGAACAACTTTCATTTTCTTTGCGAACAATTTGCTACCATTCTTAAAGGGAAAAGTAAAATCAATCAAAATTCTTGTTCAGTATCTTTCCATCGCAATTTCAAGGTGCTTGTCCAAGGAAAACCGAGTATGTCTGTAGTACCTGTAGGAGTAGGCTTCGAATCTTTGGATCAAAATGGTAATGCATTGAATTTAGGTGAAATTGCTATTCTGCAAGAAGAAATCCCCTCATTTATGCGGTCAATTACACAACAAGGAATTATTGTTAGTGCCTTACATAATCATTGGTTATATATGAATCCATTGATCATGTATATTCATGTCCAATCAGTAGAACCACCATTACATTTTGCGAAAAAATTGGCAAATTCTTTTTCAGTCCTAAGTAGCTACCCTATTGCTGATGATGGGAGTTAATGCGAAGTGAATCATATATATTTTTTATATGAGTTTTAACGTGAAGTTCCGATCCCTTCGAATGAAAAATTCGTAAATCTATTACTCTATCAATACAAGATATTATTCTTGAAAAAATACATACTTCTAGTGAGGTAATGTATAATAATCCTTGAATTTGAGTCAATATTTTTGACATAAATAAGAGCATGTTTTGATCAATCTTTTTTCAAAACATGCTCTTTATATTTGTTTTTATATCAAGTTTAAAAGTGTTAATCTAATTAAACTTTATTCTAAAGCTAGACTTACTCATTTATCACCTTAATTTTTCTCCCTTGTAACAACTGAAACATCACATAATATAAAATTGCACTCAAAAACGCAAGTGCTGCAATAATGTAGAATGTGTATTGATAACCTATCCATGCTGTTAAAGGAATCGCAATTGGTGCAATGGTTCGGCCAACAGACCAACGAAGTGTTGCTGCCGCAAAATATTGTCCTCGCATATGTTCAGGTGCTAATTTAGAAACGAAACTATTTTGAATTCCAACAACTAATAGCTCTCCGAACGTGAAAATGAGCATCGCAATAATGAGCCCCCAGACTGAGATAGTGTGAGGAAACATAATCATTGCTATCCCATATGCAAAAGAAGATAAAACAAAAATAGCCCGCTCAGAAAAGTAATTTGCTAGCCTTGTTACATATACAGTAAATAGAGCAACCAAAAATCCATTTTCCGCGATAATCCAACTAAACAATTTCTCCCCATTTATCATTAGATTAAAAAACTCTTGCGTAGGAACATTTTCTTTTATGTATACAGCTAACAATAGATCAAGCTGTGTAAAAGTTTGAGCAACAAGAATACCTGCAACAATGAACAACAGAAAGACACCATCTTGAAAAATAATCCGATAATTCCTTATCTGTTCATTTACAACAGTCAGCCATCCGCTTTGTTTTTCTACTTTTGTTCTGTTCTCTGGTAACGTCTCTTTTATAAATTTAAGTAGTACAAATGCTAATATAAAATTAATGACAACGCTTGCCAGTAACAATTCAAAACGATAAGAAAAAAAGAAATACGCTCCTAAAATCGGTCCCAACACAACATTAATATTAATCATTGTATAAAAAACCGCAAATACTTTACTTTGCTGCTCTTCGGGTACTAAATCGGCAACCATTGCTGCACTTGCCGGATAATATAAAGAACCCATAATACCGATAAGTGAAAAAGCTACAAATGTTAAGAGAGGCGATTGCAACCACGGTGAATTAGCAAAAGCAAATAGTACAAAGGCAGCACTTTGTACAAATGTAGCAATTACCATCATTCGCTTACGGCCATACGTATCCGCTAAATAGCCGCCTACTAAATTGGCAAAAACAGATAATACTTGCGACAATACAAGTAATATTCCAGCCATCGTCTTTCCTAGTTCTTCCGCGAAATATATGGCCATAAACGGAAGAAGCATCCAGAAGAAAAGGCCGAAGAGCCATTCCCCTACTAGACGAATCTTTAAATTTAAATCCCATTCCCTCAGAATCATGAAGTTTCCTCTTCTCTACACTTTCCGCATGATGCTTACAATAAAGAAACAACAATGAAGTATTGTTGTTTCTTTATTATACAATGCTTGTATTTATTTTATCAGGCTTACTTGTCACTAAATAATGTTTCTCTGAAACATATAAATTTCGTTCTAGTTTTCTTTTTAAATATGGACCTAACTTTATTGAACAAATAAGGCGATTCTCATTTCCTTCAACGATTGGAAAAACTTCTTTGTCCGTTACATATTGATCAACAGCACGTTGTACATCATCAATTTCTTTAACAAGATCAAGGTTTTCTTGTGTATTCTCGAAGACTTCAAGTGTCTCCTTTGTAATAATGAATGTATTTGTAGGAAAAGCAGGTAAATAAGGTTTTAATAAGTCATAATTAACTGTGTAGTCATCATTTACTAATACTGTATATACGACGTTAGCATTCGTTTCAAGAAATTTTGCCATAGCAAGTTCTAATTCATCTTTCGTAATCTCTCTTTCTTCCTTGCCTTTTGTAAAAAAGCGAAACATTTTCTCCGCCCCCTTTTCCTTTATTATACCATAAATTACAAGATAAATATGAATAATGAAAAAACACACCTCTACATTACCAATAAGTCCCTTCACTAATCTCACCTTTAAAAAAATCATGCGAAATTATCACTTTATTGTATGTTTGTCCAAACTCATTCATATGTATGAAATTAAGTAACGTTTTCAGTAGAGAGTGAAACTTCTCTTATCACAAATTTCAAGAAAAATTTTTAAAAAAGTAAGAAATAATTGATGAATTTTTTACTTTGTCTCACCCTACTCTCAAAGTCTAGGAAACAAATCAATCAGCTCATAACATAAGAAAGAGGGATTACATGGACAATGAGCAATGGAAAGTAGCTAAAAAAATTGCTGCTACTTATATAGGAACTGTCGTTGGAGCTGGATTTGCAACAGGAAGAGAAATCGTGGAATTCTTTACAATCCATGGCACATATGGAACAATCGGCATTTTAGTAAGCGGCATTTTCTTTATTTGGTTAGGTACAAAAATGATGCTGCTTTCTTCACAAATCAATGCATTTTCTGCTCAAGAATTTAACAAATATTTATTTGGTGATGTCTTTGGGAGCGTTGTAAATATTTTATTACTTCTCGTATTATTTGGTGTAACAAGCGTCATGCTTTCCGGAGCTGGAGCGGTATTTGAAGAGCAACTTCGCCTTCCAAGACAACTTGGAATCTTTATAACGATACTTGCTTGTATGATAATTGGCGGCCGAGGATTACAAGGGGTATTCGAAGTCAATTCACTCGTCGTACCAATTATGATGATTTTTATTGTGGGGCTATCCATTACAACACTCTTTCATGATGTACCTTCCTTTTTCAACATGACACCTTCTGAAAATTGGAATATCAAATGGGTTACAAGTCCAATTACATATGTTGCACTCAACCTCTCACTCGCTCAAAGTGTACTTGTACCGTTAGCAAGTGAAGTAAAAGATCAAAAAGCCATTAAATGGGGTGGTATGTTAGGCGGGGCTGGTCTCTGTTTAATTTTATTATGTAGTCACTTCGCCATTTTAACTATCGAGCAATTTTATCAATATAATATTCCAATGGCAGAAGTTGTACGTCGCTTCAATGCTACTTTTCATTTCTTTTTTGTATTAATTATTTTTGGGGAAGTATTTACAACACTTGTCGGTAACATATTTGGTATGACTAAACAACTTCAATCTATCACCGGCTGGAAAAGTAACAGCATTATTTATTTCATCTTACTGATTAGTTATTGTTTTAGTTATATTGGTTATAGTGAATTACTTCATATATTATATCCTGTGATTGGGTGGATCAACTTGATTTTCCTTCCAATTATTGCATTCAAACAACAGCAAAATACATAAAGTGAAACTTTAATCAGTGGGGGTTTTCTTCATCCCTCACTGATTATTAGTTGAACCAATCGGGCTTTTACGGGCAGTTTATCTCCTACCTAACTTCTTTGCTTTCGCCAAATTTTGAGGTGGGAGTATTACTGCCCGTTAATGCGGGATAAAGTGAAACTTCTTATCCCTTGCTACGAATGAGTTGAACGGATTGGACCTCTATCAAACGAAAACAAAAAGCACGTGAATCATCTTATTTACGTGCTTTTTTCATTACACCTTACATCTTTCAATTCATATTTGTAACTCTTCGGCCATTTTTGATAACGTTCCAGCTACTGAACTAACTTATTTTCTTTGAATTCCTCAAGATCTTGAGGAAGAAATTTCTTACTTACTGCAAATGGCAAAATAAAAAACATCCGTTAGTAACTGGATGTTTTTTACTCGCAATCTTCACACACTTCCCAATACAATCCCATTTCAACTGCTAAAAATGGTTTTAACTGTAATCGAATCATGCGGCTTGGCATACGATCTAGTACAAATTGAAGGCTTTCTTCTTCTTCTTTTATAATATCCACCTTTTTGACAGCAATACGTTGGATTTTTGTTACCGCCTGACCATCTTTATATAAAACAAGACCAATCTCATCGTCTTCATTAAAAAACAATTCTATACTTGTACCTGTTAATGAGATTGTATTTGTTATAAAATATGTACCTTTTTCTTCTTGAATATAATACTTCCAGCCTCGTGTCCCGTCTTCTTGTGGAAGAACTTTAAAAAATGATGTAATCTCCTCGTGCAGCATACAATACCCCTCTCTTACCTCTTTCTCAATACCCTATATACATTTATTCTACCACAAACGACTATAACAGCTGTATTTCTCCGCTCAAAACTATATAAACACAAATTAAAAACGAAAAGCGTGTGAATCATTTGATCCACACGCTTTTTTATTATACTTTAAATCTCTCAATTAACACTTGTAACTACGCCTTTGGAGCTTTTTTATTTTTTCTGTCTCATTTGTTTTGTGACACTTTTCCATTTATTACGCTCTGCACGGGCTAAAAGAGCATCTTGCTTTCTCATCGCATAAGCAATTTCTTTTTGTAGTTTTTTATAATTGAACAATCGAGCTTCCTCCAATGTTCCCTCATCAATCGCAGCACGAATTGCACAACCAGGCTCATTTTCATGTTGACAATCTCGAAAGCGACATTTTTGAGCAGCTTCTTCAATATCAGAAAAAGTTGCGTGCATGGCGCCGCTTCCTTCCCAAAGCTGAAGTTCTCTCATTCCCGGTGTATCAATAACAAGTGCACCAGTTGGTAATTGGAACAATTCTCGATGTGTTGTCGTATGCTTTCCTTTACTATCGCTCTCACGAATTCCACCTGTTTTGGCCACTTCATTTCCCATTAAAGCATTCAGTAACGTGGATTTCCCTGCTCCTGAAGAGCCAATAAGCGCAATCGTTTTTCCTGGTTGTAAAAATTGTTGCAATCGATCTATGCCTGTTTGATGCAAACTATCAACTGCAAAAATAGGCACTCCAATTGCAATCGTCTCTGTTTCCATTATTTTTTGCTCTATATTTGTACATAAATCACTCTTTGTTAAAATAACGACAGGCATCGCTCCGCTCTCATATGCTAACAATAAATAACGCTCAATTCGCCTTACATTAAAATCTGCATTTAAAGCATTAACTAAAAAGAGATAATCCACATTTGCTGCGACAATTTGTTCCACTGTTTTCTCTCCAGCTACTTTTCTAGAAAAAGAACTTTTTCTTGTAAGCACAGTGTGAATAATTGCTTTCTTTTCTTCTGGTAATTTTGTTACGCCTACCCAATCTCCTACTGCAGGATAATCACCTTTCTCAATTGCCTCATAACGAAATTTCCCTGTTAATTCAGCTACATATTCACCATCTTCGCATATAATCCGATACATATGTTTATGCTCTAACAGAACACGCCCTACTTCATATTGCTCTGATAATTGCTCTTCAAAATGCATATCCCATCCAAATTCTACTAAATAATTACGATTCAATCTCGAATCCTCCCTAAAATGTTTAATGGGGAAGGATATAACGATTCTTTATAAAGTTTCGTCCGTTCCTTCCTTATTTGTATTAACCGTGTAAATTTTATAAACAATCGACATAATACATCACTCCGTTCTTATTAGATTTAATTATATTATATGAAATTTCAAATAAAATATCCACCCTATATAACAGAATTATCAGACTAAAAAGCATATATAACAAAAACAAACTTTCTCAATCTATACACATAAAATTTAAAAAGGAGTAAATGCGCCAAAAACAGAATGATATTTACTAAAAGGAGTGGGTTTGATGGATATGTATTCGTGGCTAACTGCTCTTCTCGTTGGTGGAATTACCGGTTTTGTTGCCCATCTTATCAATCATCAAGGCAAATTATTGCTTCCACGCCGATTAAAAACATTTTTCCATCTTGGCTTTTTAGCTGATATCATCACTGGCAGCCTCGCTGCCCTACTTGGCCTTGTTTTATTTGATGCGACAACTATAAAAGAAATCATTAAAGTTGCAATCGTTACTGCTATTTCTGGCCAAACATTTTTACTCCATCAAGCGCTTGGAGGAGAACAAGCAAAGAATACACAGATGAATAAAGCAAATGAAAAAATACAAGAAATTGACAAATTATTAAGGCGTTAATATGTACTACAATTTGCAATTTACTGATATAATGAAAAATAAAAATGCTGAATGAAAGCGTCTGTCAGAAGAGAGGGTGTTTCGTATGGCAAGCAAAAAAATAGAAGATTTCTTAACAGACCCTGAAAAAGAGGAGCTGATAGAAAACTACAAATGTTTACGAGAAGCCCGCACAAAGCGAGAAGCAAACTATTTTGGCGAAACAGTAAACGATTTGTTAGATAAAGCAAAGCAACGTATTATTAAAGAAGCCGGCATTAAAGATGAAAATGCTGCAACAATCCATCCAAAACGAAAAGCACTGTTTTAGTATATACATGAAACAGTGCTTTTTCCTTTCAGTTTACATAGTGTATATATGTTTTTTATATACATTATGAAACTGTTTTTTGTTTTGTTCCAGATTCTATATTTTTTATAATTCCAGCTCGTTTAAACGTGAATAGAGAAAAGATATACATGCTAGCTGTAAACATCCCGATAGCAGAAAAATTATGAAATATAACGTATAAAAAACCTGCTAAAGCTGCTCCAATCATTTGCCCAATATACATTGATGAATTAGCCAGCGCGGCAATAGTACCTCTTGCTGTCTGTGATAATGTTTGTAATGCACTCATCATAATAGTAAACAAAATACCTGTTATAAAAAATATAATAAAGAAAAATACCTCTATAAATAACACATATTTTAATTGAGGCAATATCAAATACAAAACAACAAGCACAATTATTCCCCCATATAACGAGCGGGTCTTACCAAACTTATTGACAAGTTTAATGCCAAACAAATTGCCTGTTAAATTCCCAAATCCTAATATAAGCATGGCGCTTCCAATTTCATTTACTTCTAATTGAAATTGATCTGATAACCATTTTCCTAAAAATGAAAATGCTGCAAAGTTACCGGTTTGAAATAAGAAATACGCAAAAAATGACGGTACTGTTTTTGATATATGTAATAACTGGTTATAACGACTAAAAACTGTTTGTTTTTGAGAT
The DNA here is from genome assembly GCF_037104725.1 of Bacillus bruguierae. Lineage (NCBI taxonomy): Bacteria > Bacillati > Bacillota > Bacilli > Caryophanales > Bacillaceae > Bacillus > Bacillus bruguierae. The sequence continues at coordinate 235,133 of NZ_JBAWSX010000006.1, forward strand.
TCTTGTTGTAGCGGTCGTAAATGAGGCAGCGTAAAATATATGAGTATCCCCAATATAGCAGAACAAATTCCAATTACAAAAAACGGAGTAGAATAATGCACAGATGCAAGGTAAGCTCCGATAGGTAATCCAAACATTTGTGACAAAGATAATCCAGCTGTAACAATTCCTATACATTTCATAATATGCTGAGGTGATACAAGGAGCGGGATAGACGCCCATACTTGCGGTGATACAAATGCTGCGCTAACACCAGCTAAAAAACGAAAGGTAATCATCCACCAAAAAGTAGGAGCTATACCACATAAAAACGTACTAATTGAAAAAAATATCATTCCACCTATTATAACCCGCTTTCTATCTAGACCATCAGAAATAGGACCAGCAATTAATGCAAATAGAGCATACCCTAATGCGTATGCACTTACCATCCAACCTGATATTTCCGTAGAGACATTATATAACTCTTGCAATGTCGGTAAGAGGGGTGAAATTAAAAATGTATCTGTTCCTATCATAAACATGATCATAAAAAATAAAAGCATCGTTTTCTTCACCATAAACACCCTTTCTATATAAACCCATTTTAATTTTTCGACATATAAGTCTCTGCTATGTAGAATACAACATGCCCTGTATTCGCTTGCTCCCTTAGTTTTAAACCTTGCCATGTGTCAGGAAAAGGCCCTGACCGCTTCTATGCACGGTCAGATGCTCTCATCCTCCCATAAAAGAAAGAGGTTTTTATGTAGTTTTTTAACTTATATATATTTATAGATAAAAGCAACACATGCAGCTTTTATCTTATTCCTCTTCTAAAATAGATTGAATCGTTTGCAAATCACTCTCGAGTAAAGTAACTCGATTTACTTTTATATTTTCTCTTATTTGTTCTACATGTTTTCCTCCTGGAATGACCGCATCAATCCCGTCTTGTGCAAGCAACCAAGCTAACGCTAAATTCGGCATAGTCGTATTTCTTTCCGTTGCGAATTTCTTTAATTTTTCTACCTTCACAAAATTCTTCTTATATACATCCTCTTCAAATAAAGAAACACTTCTTCTCCAGTCTCCTTCACTCAATTGCAAATTTTCCGGATATTTACCACCTAAAATTCCAAAAGCAAGAGGTCCATATGGAATAAATGCAATATTTTGTTCAATACAATACGGAATTAATTCTTTTTCCGCAGTCCGATCCAACATGTTATATGGTGATTGCAAAACAGCAATATCCCCATGCTGATTCGCTTCTTTTAACTGTTTAATATTGATATTTGAAATACCAATCGCTCGTATCTTTCCTTCTTCTTTTAAACGTACTAGTTCCCCCACTGACTCTGAAAATGGAATTCCTGGATCTGAAAAGTGTAAATAATATAAATCTATATAATCTGTCTGTAATCGTTGCAAACTATTTTCTACAGCTGTTCTTATGTAACTAGGTTTATTGTTTATACGAGTAGTAGCTCCTAATAACTTTTGAACCCCACCTTTCGTAGCAAGTGTAATATCTTTTCGTTTCCTTCGTAATACTTCTCCTAATAACTCTTCTGAACGTCCAAATCCATATACGTCTGCTGTATCAAAAAAAGTAACTCCTTGATATAAAGCTTCTTCTATCATTTTCGTTCCTTCTGCCTCATCAATATTTGAGAATAAGTTATAGCCACCAACCGCATTTGTTCCAAAACCAATTTGTGAAACTTCCAATTTTGCCTTCTGTAAAGTTACTAATTTCATTTTTCTATCCCCTTTATATTTCTATTGTTCTAATATATTCGAACAATAGAAATATATCATGATATATGTTATAGTGCAAATAGAAACTAAAATACGTTACGAAAAGCAGGTGGAAAAATGCGAACTCTATACCATCCAAATCGTGAGGAAATTCAACTCTCCTCTGTATTATATGCACTTAGCGATCAAATCCGGTTAAAGATTGTAAACGACTTACTGACATGCGGTGAACAGTCTTGCGGCGCTTTAAACATCCCTATCGCAAAATCTACACTCTCTCATCATTTTAAAGTATTACGAGAGTCCGGTGTTATGTATACGAGAATCGAAGGAACACAGCGTTTCATCTCCATTAGGACAGAAGACTTAAACAAGAGATTTCCAGGGTTATTAGACGCTATTTTACAAGCGACAGAACCTTATTAATAACAAACAGGAGCATCTTCATAAAGATGCTCCTGTTTGTTATTAATATGAAAATGTAATTGTTAACAATGAATATCCACTTTGCGCCTGGTAAGGAGCTACCTGATATGACACTCGCTTTGCTCCTTTTGGCCAAGCAACTTCATTCAGTACTTTTTTCACATCGTTCATCGTGTTATCAATTGTTTGATGGTAACGAAGTTCTACCTTTTCTTGTTTCGTTGTAAATTTTTGCTGTAATTTTTGTTTTAACTGATTATAGTTTTCAGCTCCAAATTCTGCTGCTAAATAAACAAGATTTGTATCTTTTAAGATTTGTTGATAAATAGGAGCTTTCTTATTTCCTGCTTTAATTTTATTTGTTAACTCATTATAATAACTTGTATTTGCAGCTGGATATTTACTACGATCCCACTGGTGATCTTTACTCATTTGCTCATCGGACAAGTTAAAATAAGAGTACGTAACACGTCCTTGTTTATCCGGAACGGGATCATCGAATGTCGTATCGAGGTGATACCATTTCCCCTCAACATTCACAAGGTTCCACGCATGAGACTGCCCATTTCCAGTTCCCGTTACAATATGAGATTGAATTCCCGCTTCTTTTAATAACTGATAGGTTAATAGTGCATATCCTTGACAAACTGCCGAATGTTTTGATAACGCTTCATATGCAGTGTAAGAACGTAGTGATGTGTCATATGAAACATTTTTCACTACATAGTCATGAATGGCTTTTACTTTTTCATTTTGGTCCATTCCGGCTGTAATGATTGAATTTACAATTGATTTTGCTTGCTTCATCACGTACTGTGATTGTTCTTTCGTTTCTCGGTATGAAATATTCAATGTAAATGAATAATTCCCTGGTACACCACGAATCGAAAATTTCGTACCACTTACATTATATTTTAAATATTCATCCTTTTCCAACGTTTGGTTATAGGCTTGCACCAGTGTATTTAACACTTCTTTTATGTTTGAATTCTTTGTCTTATAAACAATTGTAATATTTGTTTCATGATTATTTAAATGCTTTTGTAACTCTTGTTGAAACGCTGCAATCAGTTTTGCATCGCTTACAGAACTATCTACCTGTTTTGTAGCAGCATATGATACTGAAGGCATATGAAGCGTTCCACTTATAATAGACGAACAAAGTACTATAGTTGATAAACATTTTACAGATTTCTTCATTTAATCACATCCTCGTAATATAAAGTAATTATAAAAAATGATTTTCTAATATATATAAACATATATTAATTCTATCAAAAAAGAAAATACATTTTTTTGATATTTTAACGTATTTCCGAAAGAAACCCACATCTTTAAGCACGTAACGGGCAGCAGTTCCGCGTTTTTCCAGTTAAGTATACGGACCTAGACAACAAAAACTCGTTGACATCACCTAAAAATGTATGTGCTAGATATAAAGATTACATACACGTAAGTGAAGTAATTCAAACAACGGTGAACTATATAAATCCATTTTAATTTTCCGACATATAAGTCACTGCTATAGAGAATACAACATGACCTACTCTCGCTTCCTCCTTTTGTTTTAAACATTGCATGTGGCAGGAAAAGGCTCTGACCGTTTCTATGCGCGGCCAGATGCTCTCGTCCTCCCCTAAAAAAAGAGGGTTTTTATATCGGTTTTTTAACTTGTATATATGGAAAAGTAATTTCCGTTCACACGCGAAACTTCTTTAAATTATAAACTTTGTAAAATACAACAAGCGTTTTCAAAACGGCGTTGCTTTATATCTTCATTTGCAATACAGAAATATAACATTCCCATATCTCCCCACATCATGTTTAAATGTTGCTCATCAGAATCTACTTGAAATAATAATGTCATCTCACTATGATGCACATTCATATATTCCTGTGCTTCCTCAAATACTTCTGTTTGAACGGAAAATGGTGTACCAAAAATTTGATGATTGTCATAGTGGTCAGGTATTAATTCCTCTAACAATTGCAAGAAACGATCTGAATCATCTTCATTTTCAATAAACAACTCCGGAAGTTTTTGCACTTTTTCAAATGTAATTCTGCACTGAGAAAATTGCCCTTTCATTTGATTCGTGTTTTGTAAATCCTCGATTGCTCCTTCATAATATAAAACACGCCAGCCTTCTTTTATGTTTGCATTTCCATACACTTCATAAAAGTCTTCTTGCTCATCATCAGCAAAATAGAAAAAATATAACATGCCATTTTCAGGCAAATCATTTTTTATATCTACAGCTTGAATTTCAGCTAAATTAAACTGTGCAACAAAGTGAAGGGGACGCCCTTTATAAGCTGGATACGCCAACTCTGCTGGTAAATCAGGTGATCCTCCCATTTTTGAACACCCTATTGGCAATATCTCTTCTTGTTTTGGTACCACTTTTATACATTCAAATGCTGTGGCTAACAATTCATCTTTTATATGATTCAGTTGATACTTGTCAATTAATTCTTCAATATGCTTCGTCATACAAACTCCTTTTTCTACATGATTACCTACATCATATCATAAAATTTATTGAACTACCCCCACCTACCGTTTCGTGCTTGAGGTGAGGGTCATCTCGCTAGGTATGATAAAGCTTCTTTCGTTTTTTTCTTTATCTCTACCTGTACTGCCCATTATGAAAAAGGGCTTGTTCATTATAATCGGAATGCCTTTCTAACACATAATATACAGTGTTCCTACAAACATGCAAACTTTTCATCCTTTGTAAGACACCCTCGTAATTCCCACTTTTTTTACTCAAAATTCTTATATTAAGGAGGAAATAAATATGGGCTATGGATATGGCGGTTGTGGATTTGGTTACGGTTATGGAGGATATGGCGGCTGTGGAGGATATGGCGGTTGTGGATTTGGCGGTTTTGCTTTATTAATCGTTTTATTTATCCTTCTTATCATCATTGGAGCAAGCTGCTGTAATGGCTTTGTCTTCTAAGTAATCTTTAACAACTATTGTAGAAAAGCACGCATTTGTCGTGCTTTTTTATTTTCTTTAACTTTATAAATAATGAATTGAAGAGAGGTATTTTCATGAAAATAGATGGTGTCTTTGAAGGCGGCGGCGTTCGAGGCATTGCACATGTTGGAGCAATTTGTGCATTAGAAGAACATGGTTATGAATGGGAGCGAGTCGCTGGTACATCAGCCGGTGCTATTATAGCCGCACTGCTCGCATGCGGTTATACAGGAAAAGAACTACGAACAATTATAAATAGTGCTGATTATACAAACTTCATAACAAAAACATGGTTAGATAAAATTCCCCTTATTGGAAAAGGAGTAAATATATGGTTCAAAATGGGTATATATAAAAACGATTTTATAGAACAATGGTTAGAGGATTTATTATCTCAAAAGGGCGTTTATTGTTTTAGTGACTTACCTAACCCGAGCGGCTTAAAAATTATCGCTTCTGATATTAGCAATGGGAACATGGTAATTTTCCCTGATGACTTACCGCATTATGGATTTCCAAATAAAAAATTTTCTATTGCAAAAGCAGCAAGAATGAGCGGAACAATTCCTTTCTTTTTTCAACCTGTAAAATGGAAAACCCCTAAGTGGAATAAACCTTGCTATATGCTTGATGGAGGCATTCTCAGTAATTATCCGATATGGATTTTCGACTCACCAAACATCCCTCGCTGGCCTACCTTTGGATTTCATTTCATGAAAGACGAAATTCAAGCTGAACCTGTGCATTATGAAGAACCTGTTTCTATGTTTAAAGGGCTATTTAAAACAATGATGCAAGCCCACGATTTACGCTACCTCAATACAGAAACAAGCGCACGCACAATTAAAATCCCCACTGGAAGTATTACGAGTACCCACTTTAATTTAAGTGATGAAGAAAGAGATTGGCTTTATCATTCTGGCTATCAGGCAGCTAAAAAATTTCTGAGCTCTTGGAATTTTAAAGAGTATATACGTCAATATCGTAGCGAATCATCTCGTGCTATACACAGCCAAACTACTAATTACGATAAACAATAATATAAAACTACCAGCGGTAAGATTTTAGTTCATTTCTTCTTTCCTTCAAAACGTAAATTCAAGAGACTTACTTATATATTTTCAAATGGTGTAACTACTCAGTCACTCTATGAAAAACCGATAGAAAAGCATTTTTTTAAGTGGTCGAGAGGGACTGGCTATGTACCACGCATATACATTCGCATTGGGACATATAATTCCCTCCTCAAGTCTAAATTCACTGTATACAGCTAATTAGAGAAAAACTGCTAAAAAAATAAATATAAGAAGAAAAAACGGTAGCCATAATGACTACCGTCCTTTTACGGATATTGCAATCCCTCTGCTTCTTCCTCCGTAATAACAATATAACGTTCTCCCGTTCTTAACCCTAACAGTTCTGCTTTTTCAATTGCTTCTTGTTTTGTTTCTGCATAAGCAGCTAAATATTTTGTTCCATTTATCACTTGGCAAATGACATAGCGTTTCATTTTCATTCTCCTTTTATATATAAATCCAACTTGACTTTCCAACACACAAGTTGCCGCCATGCTGAACAAAAAATAACCTGCTACTTTCTTTCTCTCTTTGTTTGAACTTCGCACGTGGAAGAAAAAGGCCCTGACCGCTTCTACGCATGGCCAGACGCTCTCGACCATCTAAAAAGAAAAGGGGTTTATGTCAGGTTTTTAATTTGGATTTATATATTATCGTATTTATTGTTTTATTTCTTGTATAATTCGTGCAAGTTTTTCAATTCCTCTTTCAATATCGTGCAACGATGCATAGGAGTAAGAAATTCGCAAATGTTGCTCAGCATGCCGATCATACAAATTTCCTGGATTAAGCAAAATTCCTGCTTGTAATACTTTATAAAATAGTTTCTGCATAGAAAATCTCAAATTTATATGTAACCAAATGTAAAAACCACCTTCTGGTACATTCCACGTTGCAATATGTGCAAAATGTTTTTCCAACGCATGTAATGCAATATCTCTACGTATTTGTAATTGTTGCCGAATACAATCTAAATGTTCTTCGTACAATCCGCTTAAAAACCACTGAGCAGCAGCTCGTTGTGACAAAGAACTTGATCCATAATCTGTTTGCATTTTAATATCTGCTAATCGATTAATAACAGCCTCTGGCCCTACAATCCAGCCAATTCTTAATCCTGGGCTAATTGTCTTAGACATACTTCCTATGTAAAGAACACTCCCACTTCTATCATATGCCTTTAAGGGCTTTGAAGATGGCGAGCCGAACCACAAATCTTGATACACTCCATCTTCGACTATAGGTAGACCAATTTCATTACAAGTTGCTACAACAACCTTTCTTCTCTCTTCACTCATCAAAATCCCAGTTGGATTATGAAAAGAAGGAATGGTATAAAGAAGTGAACTAAAAAATTGCTTTTTATATTTTGAAATAAGTGTTGATTGCATTCCATCCTGATCCATCGGAATACCAATTAAACGCATCCCTGCTGACTGAAAAATGTTAAGAGAATATAAGTAAGAGGGTTTTTCTACTAAAATTGTTGCTCCTTTTTGTAATAGCCCCATAGAAATTAACTGTAAAGCCTGAATGCCACCTGAAACAACTAAAATAGATGATGTTGATGCCTGTATTCCTAATGTTTGTAAATATTTTGCTAGCTGTTCACGTAGTAAAATATCTCCTTTTGGTTCTTCATACCCTAAAGGTATATACTGCTTCGAAAGTATATTCATAATATGTTTGGTCTTCTCTTGCGGCAAAAGTTCTGATGAGAGTTCTCCTGTTCCTAATCGAATGATATTCGGATCAAACTCTGCTCGGTTAATTTCTCTAATTATAGGTAAATTAGGATAATGCATTCCAGTATCAACATATGAATTCCAATTCAGAGGTGCCGAAGAAGTTAATAACCCCCATGTATTATTTATCACTCTCGTTCCTTGTCGTCCTTTTCCTTCAATCAATCCTTGAGCAGCTAATTCATCTAGTGCAGTGACAATTGTGCTTCTGTTAACTTTAAATGCATCAGCTAACGTTCGTTGAGATGGTAATTTCATCCCGATTGTCCATTCTCCATTTGCAATTTTCTCTTTTATATAATCTTCAATTTGCTTATATAAAGGTATTGGAGATAAAGCATTTGGTTGCCAATCAAACCGTTCCATAACATCACCCCAATTATGTATCTACAATTTGTAGTATACACTTTGGTTGGGTCATCATCCATCCATATGGATGGATACAATTGATATTTCGCTTTATATACTAGACACCAATAGGTAACCCCAAAAAAATATGCTTTTACATAGGAGGCGAAAAAATGAGCGAAGCATTTCTTCACGGCATCATTCTTTCATTTGGACTTATTATTCCTTTAGGCGTTCAAAATGTGTTTGTTTTTAATCAAGGTGCCAGTCAATCTACTCTATTACAGGCTGCTCCAGTTGTTATAACAGCGGCAATCTGTGACACTATTTTGATTTTGGTAGCTGTGCAGGGCGTATCTCTTGTGCTATTAACATTTTCCTGGCTAACAACTACACTCTACACAGTTGGATTTTTCTTTCTTCTTTACATGGGGTGGGCGATATGGAAAAGTGAACCTACCGCTTCCCAAAATGAAGAGCAAACAATTACAATAAAAAAACAAATTGCATTTGCAGCTTCTGTCTCTTTACTCAATCCACATGCTATTTTAGATACGATTGGAGTCATTGGAACGAACTCTATTCAGTACATTGGTGCTGAAAAATGGGCGTTTACCTTCGCGACAATTTTCGTTTCTTGGCTATGGTTTATCGGATTAGCATTCGCTGGACGGATACTAGGGAAAGTGGATGCATCCGGAAAACGAATACAACTATTAAATAAAATTTCTGGTGTTATAATTTGGGCTGTTGCGTTTTATATGTTGGTAAAACTATTCACTTAATTACAGTCGAATATTCAAAATATCCTGATATATATGTATATAAGTTAGAAAACCGACATAAAACCCCTTTCCTTTTTATAGGAAAACGAGAGCATCTAGCCGGGCATAAGAGTGGTAATAATAAATAAGAAAAAGGCTGGCAAAAAACCAACCTTTTCCTTATTTATTAGATTCTGATTTCTCAGCAATTCCAAGATGATCATTCAATTGTTTTGATATTTCTTTAACATTTTTCTCATCTGGTTGATAATAATAAATACCATTCATACGTTTGTCTGTACCTTGTACTTGTATTTTTTCTAACTTCAAGTCTGTTCCTGCCATATTTTTTGTAATTGCCAACATATCATTGAATGTTAAGTTTGTTTTCAAGTTTTGATCCACTGCATCTAATAATGAACTAAGTTTTGGGATTGAATGGACTGATGCCGCTTTTTTCATAATTGCTTCGATTACAAGTTGCTGTCTTTGACCACGCATTGCATCGCTATCAATTTTCCGTGTTCTCGCTAGCGCAAGCGCCTGTTCTCCATTTAAATGTTGGTATCCTTTTTCAAGATGGATGGCACCAGCTTGGTCTTTACTATCTTGTTCCGTAAAAGTAACCGGCACATCAATATCAATACCACCAAGTGAATCCACTATTTTAATGAACGATTCAAAATTAAATTTCACATAATAATCAACAGGTACATTTAAAAAGCGTTCAACCGTATCACGTGTACTTTCCACACCGCCAAATACGTGTGCATGTGTAATTTTATCTAATTTCTTTCGTGACGGTATATATACGCGCGAGTCACGAGGGATGCTCACTAACTTTACCGATTTATCATTTTTATTAATCGTTGCCAGTAGCAATGCATCCGTACGAACTGCTTCGCCATATTGACTTTTTCTTTGCTCACTTTCATCAACACCCATAATTAAAATAGAAATATTATCTTTTAAAGGAGCCACCTCTGTATCACGTTTATTAGACTTATTTATTTCTGCATAAGAATTACTTACAACCGCTTTTGCTTTACTATATATAAAGGAACTGTAACTTATTCCTCCAATAACGAGAAATAAAACAGGAATGATCAAAAACAATAAAAAACCTCTTTTTTTAGAGCGCTTCTTTTTCTTTTCAATTCTACTTGTTGCTTCCATGTTCGTTTTCATTTCACTTCCCCCTTTCAGAACATCTTCTATTAGTTTAATTGAAATGTAACATCCTTTGTATCGAATTACATTTCATCAACCTTACATTTTTGTAAGAATCTACAACGTACGAATCATAGCTTTTCGCTACAAAAAAAATAACATCGTTTTGTAACAAAATGATGACAACGAAATTTTAACACAAATATTTTTTGAAATCCCAAGTAATCTTTCACTTATTTGGCATAATTTTCAACACTATTTTATGAACTAATTGGAGATAAATGACATTTTGGCTATATAGACAAAAAATCTAGCCCTCAAACATTTGAGGGCTAGATTTTTTAACTCGCTTTAAAGCCGCCACCTAATACATCTCGTACATCATGAATCACAACAAATGCATTTTGATCTTTTCGACCTACAACTTGTTTTAATTGGACGAGTTCTTGTTTATTAATGACAACATATAACACTTCCTTATTATTTCCTGTGTAACCACCTCGTCCTTCTAATACCGTTACACCGCGTGTCATATTTTGCATAATGGATTCTCGAATAATATCTGGATTATTTGAAATAATCGTCACTGCTGTTTTTGTATTTAATCCTTCCACAATAAAATCAATAACCTTTGCACCGATAAAGACTGCTACAAGTGTATACATCGCTTTCTCTTGTCCAATAATAAATACTGAGCCAGCAATAACAACGATATCGATAATTAGCACACCTTTTCCAACACTCCAGCCTAAATATTGATTTGCTAACCTAGCTATGATAGCTGAACCACCTGATGTACCACCTGCACGAAACATACACCCTAAACCAACACCAACAAAAACCCCTGCAAACAGAGCTGCTAATAATGTATCATGATTTACCGGAGTGGCCACATCTTCTGTGATATATAAAAAGAAAGATGTAGATATAATACCAAGAATTGTATATACCATCGTTTTCTTATCAAAAAATTTATAACCAATTGCAAGTAAAATGGCATTCATTATAAGGTTTACAGCACCAGGAGACCAGTCAAACAAATAGTAAGTAATTACCGTAAGACCGATAATTCCTCCTTCTGATAATCGGTTTGGAATAGCAAAAAAGTTAATTCCAATTGCAAACAATAACGATCCAAGTACAACAAGTATAATCTCTTTCATACGTTCATTCATTACGTTTTCCTCCCGTCTATTCCTATGTTTAATCTCTATACATCATAGGAAACTAAATTGTCTCTCTCCATCTCTCTGCATGTTTCTCTATCATTTCTATTAGCTTCTTCATCGCTGGTGTCAACCATTTACTTTTATGATACGCCAGTTCAGTTGTGACAAAATCTTCACTGTACATCCATGGCAAGGCAATTAACTTTCCACGCTCAATTTCTTCTTTAACTGTAATAAGCGGTAAATACGATAACCCTAACCCGCACATAACAGTTTGTTTAATTGCCTCTATACTCCAAAAATGAATACGTGAACAACTAATCCCTTCTTCTTTTATCCATTTTTCTAGTAAGTCTCGATAACTCCCTGGCTCGGTAAGCAATAACATTTCTCCTTCTAAATCAGCAGGAGTAACAATTTTTCGCTTCGTTAACGGATGCCCTGGCGGAGCAACAAGCACAATTGTTTCTCTAACAAGCGAACGAGTGACAATATCTACACCTAGTTTTTCTGGATTTGTAAATAAAGCAAAATCAAATTTCCCTGACTTTAATTCATTATGCAACTCCTGACTCTCTGATGGCTGTAAAATGATATGAACTTGCGGATACTTCTTTTTAAATTCATATAAAATAACAGGTAATCGATATATCATTAAAGATTCATTTGCCCCAATACGTATCGTTCCTGATGGTTTGCCGTTCATTTGAGATGATTCAAGTGCTTCATTTGATAATGCCAATATTTTTTGCGCGTAAGAAAGCATATGCTCTCCTACTTCAGTTAAAACTATCTTTTTACCGAGGCGATCAAACAACGGGCTTCCAATTACTTCTTCCAGCGATTGAATATGATTTGTGATTGTTGATTGTGTATATCCGAGTCTTTCTCCGGCCCGTGTAAATCCTCCGCTCTCTGCTACAATAATAAACGTTTTCAAATGACGCAGCTCCATAATAATGCCTCCTGTTGTACAATCATTATTTCATCCTCAATAGCATAAATTACGGTTTATGTATGTATAAAGATTACAAGATTCTCGTATCATCAATTTATTGTTATAATCATATTTCCATCATAACGAAAAATGATATTAGAAAGTATATGAAATAAAATCTTTTCTAAAACACCTATGAAGCTAACTATTTTGATAGAAATAGTTAGCTTCATAGGTAAACTTTATACATTCTTAATCTTTCACATCTGAATGAAAAACGAAAGAAAAAATAGATAACAGTCCTATACACTCACCTAATCGCTATTATATATTTATAATAAAAATAAATAAAATGAATTATTTTAATAGAAACCATTTAAAAAAATGATGGATGGATTTAATTAAAAGCATGAAATGAAGTTCTCATACTTTTCACTATACTTCTACAATTTAAAAGTTGTACAAATATTCGGAAGATCCTCATTTACGATCACTCCATCAGCAATTATCAAATTAAATCATTTTACAGTTCCCGGCATATTTAAGATGAATACACCCTCGTTGGAAAGTTACCTTTACAACCACCACAATTATCTGGTATTATTACCTGGTACTTAAAATTAGTTGTACTCAATCTATTAAACATGAAAAATAAATTAACTTAGTACAAAGAATTCTTGTGTTATTTTTATATACACTTTCCATAAACATGTTTTCTATCATTATATATTCATTCATTTCAATGTTCCGAGCATAATCGGTGCCTAAGCTTACTAGTAATAACACCATTCTAGTAGAACTTATTTTCTTTTTTCTACCATAGACTTGAAAGGGGCATACTTTTGCAAACAAAAAAAGATTTTGAGAAAAAAACGATTATATTCATTCATGGACTAGTTGGAAATCGTCGTGCATTTAAAAAAGAATGTAAACTATTTTCCTCATCTTATAACATCATCACATATGACTTACTTGGCCATGGTGATGACAAAGGACAAGCCATTGATTTTTCTTTAGATCGATTAGTAGAGCAATTGTCAAATTTATATGAAAAAGAAGGGATCCAGCAAGCTCATATTTGCGCCCTAAGCTATGGATGCTATATTGCCTCTATATTTGCTCATAAGTACCCAGAAAAAGTATTGAGCCTTTGTCATATTGGAGGTCATTATAATAACCCATCTATTTTGTTTAATGTCTTCCAAAAGTTTTGGGACAAACGAAATAATGAATACTCTTCTTGGCTTCATCAGTATGCAAGTACTATATTTCCAAGTGGCATACTAAAAGCCAACCCATTTGCGATTGTTTCCAAAAATATTTACTATCGATTCGGGTTACAATTACACTCATCTATTATTCGAGAGTCACTGCGGCATCGTTTGGAATTCGATTTAAAATCCCGATTACGAGAACTTACACAACCAATTTTATGGGTGATGGGAGAACACGATCATCTCTATAAATCTTGTTTATTTGATTTAAAATCCATTCTTCCAAATGTTTCATATAAAGAAATTCCCTTAGCTGGTCATGCTGCAAATATCTTTCGGCCAAATTATTTTTTCGATTTGTACTCTCAATTTTTACGAGACACATCGTCATAATATAAAACATTTTTTATTTAATAAAGAGAGTCGCATATCAACACGACTCTCTTCTCATATGTAAACTATATGTGAGTACAATCTCTCTTTTTTATCCCCACCTAATAATCCATATGTTTTTAAAATCCATTTTAATTTTTCGACATCTAAGCCGATTGTATGTATGGCCGGACGCTCTCATCCCTCCTAAAAAAAGGGGATTATGTTGTTTTTTCAATTTGTATACATATAGAAATATATTAAAAAAAATAAAATTCTACACATCCAAGTGAAATCAAGTGAAAAAATTATCAATTTGCTATTACTCTACTTTTTAATACTCTTCACTATAAGCGAAGAATATACCTCCGCTCCTGCTTTCGTCAAATGAACCCCATCTGGTTCAAAGTATTCTTGCTTCCCAGCACTAGCTGAATACCAATCAACTAGCGTAACATTTGAGAAGTTTGATGCTACTTCTTCTAACTTTTTATTAACTAATGATTCCCATGGACGCGGTACTCTTGTATTAATTAATACTACTTTACGTTCATTACCTATTAATTGGATTAGTGATGTTATTTGCTCAGTAGTAAATGCTCCATTTGTACCTAATCCAATAATAACGCACTCCCCTAAAGTACCCTCTTTTTTCATTCTGTCTACCGCAGAGGTCGCTTCAGACATTTGCCTTCCAATCTTCGCGTCAATCCGAATATTAGGAAATGCATTTTTTAAATTGGGAGAGACATCAATCATAATTGAATCTCCAATAGCTGTAATCGGCGCAGATTCTTTAGCCCCCGCAGACTTAACTTCTTCTTTGTTTTGTGATGGTTTATCAGCCGGTTCTTCCAAAACTGCGTCTGGATGTTTAGGCTGATCTTTTTGCTGTGTTTGTACCGCCTCTACTTTGTTTTTAGGGCTTTCTTTCGCTTTGCCCGCTGTTGATAAACCAAAACTAGCTGTCATAGTAACCAATATTGCAAACGCTAAAGCTAACTTACCACCTAACGCTAAGTTTCTTATTCTTAAGTTATGTAAACGAATATTCCTCAATGCGCCTTGACGAATTGGATTTTCGATAAATTTCCATGAAAGCTGCGCAATAAACAAAATAAGAAAAAATTGAAAAATAGCTCTCGTAAGCTGAAATTCTCCAGTACTTACTTGTGGAGTTGTCAATGTGATGATCGGATAATGCCAAAGGTATATCCCATAAGATCGAACTCCAATCCAGCGCAAAGGTCTGAATCTTAAAAAAACACTAATACGGCTAGCTGGATGAGCAAGATTCGCTACTAATAATGCAGTAGCAATCGATAAAAGGAACATTCCCCCGCGGTATAGGAATGGATCATATTGATTCGTCTTCCAAAACATAACGAGAATAATAAGAAGAGCAATTCCTCCAATTATATCAAGAACGAGACGAGCTGGTGGGATAATTTTATTAGCTAATCTACTGCTCGGCCAAATGAAAGCAAGTGCTGCACCAATTAGTAAGGAAAACGCCCTTGTATCAGTACCATAATACACTCTACTTGGATCAGCGCCTGGTACATATATTATTGCCATTGCGACAGCTGAAGCAATCGCTCCGAGAAAAATAAATAAAGTCAAACGTGATTGTTTTTTTATATAAGAAAGTCCTAAACTAATGATAAGAGGCCAGACCACATAGAACTGTTCTTCAACAGCTAACGACCAAAAATGATTTAGTGGAGACAGTTTACCGAAGCTATCAAAATATGATAATTTGTGATAAATATACCACCAGTTACTAAAATAAAATAAAGCTGCTACCGAATCTCCACGCATTTTTCCAAGTAATGAACTATGAAAAATTGTAATCCAAGCTAAAGTTATAACAAGCATGACAAGCATTCCCGGGAGCAATCTCCTTGCCCGGCGCAACCAGAAATTCTTCAAGTCGATTCTTCTTTTTTCCTTCCATTCAACAACAAGAATATCCGTAATTAAATAACCCGAAAGTACAAAAAACACAGTAACACCTAAAAATCCTCCAGGTATCCAGTTAAAATTGATATGATACAAAATAACACCTAGTATGGCTAGGCCCCTTAAACTGTCTAATCCAACCATATAACGACTATTTTTCTTTAATGGTGTGGGCATTCACAGTCACCCCCATCTTTCTCTAGAAACTATGTAACTATTCACATTACGAAATTCTACGAATTTACACTTAACAAGTATAAACGAATTTCGAAATAAAAGGTTTACAAAAATAGTACATTATCATAATAAACATACTTATCTTGTATAATAATGCACACCATACATAAAATTCTACCATATCATCTATTATTATAAAATTGTTTATGCAAATAAAAATAACTACTTCATTACATTTCCCTTACCGAAAGTGAAGTGAAAAAAGAATAAAATATTGTATTAGACTCTTTAAATAATCCTTAACAAATAAAAATAGTCTAAGTCATAATACGCGACTTAGACTATTTTTGTACAAACAATACCTTACTGATTTATTTCACTATACTTCTTTTTTACTATTAAAGTAGATTGCAATCCAATTGCAACTACTAATATACCAGCTGTAAAATACGGAAAATTTAAAGGATCTATACCCTTTTCTAGAAATATACCATTTGCCAGTGTTCCCATTGAACCAGCAAAATAATTAATAGAACTAAGCAAGGCAATAGAAATAGTGGCATGTTCTGGACTTATTTCAATTAATGTTTTTTGTTGAGTCGCTACTGCTCCCCATCCAGTAGCTCCCCAAAGAATTAAACAGATAGCCACCAAAATTGCTATTTGTTGAAAAATCCCCATACATATTAAAGATAAAAACATAATAATCATTAGATATATTAATATGATTTTAGGTTTCTTATAAAAATCCATTATATATCCTATAATGAAACTTCCTCCTATGCCACCTATTCCCCACATCCATATAAAGACTACGGATTTTTCAAAGCCATAAGAGGCTATGATAAGATCTAAATATGTGTATAACCCTAAGCTACAAAAACTTAGTATCATTGTTATAAACATGACCAATGAAATAACCTTGTTTTGAAACATCGCTAGTCGTTCTTTTAATGTTGGTAAATGGGTTGATTGTATGACTGGAAGCCTAAACCATAAGCCTAATATTCCTACTACACCGATTGCAACAATAAACCATATTGTCATACGCCACCCATAAATATCCGAAATATATATACCGATAGGAACACCTATTACGGTTCCTGCACTCATTCCAAGTAGTATCATGCCTAGCGCTCTACCTTTTTTACTTTCATGAACGAATGTAACAGCTGCAGATGAAGCAAATGGTGAATACAAACCAGCACCTATACCTGCTATTCCTCTTGAAATTAATAACATGATAAAATTGTTTGTAATTGTACTTACTACATTGGCTAATACGAAAATAGACAACGCTATTAATAATGTATGTTTTGCATTCGTTTTACTCATCATTGCAGCAAACAAAGGTGCTGCAAGCGCATAACATAATGTAAATACACTTACCGCCTGCCCCGCTTTCCCTATAGATACATGAAATTCATCTGCAATACTTGGTAAAATTCCTGCCATTACATAAGCATCTACCCCTAACGCAAACATCCCTATTGTTAATAAAACAATCTTTCTCAATATCATCACCCTTTTGTCAATTATTCCTTTTTCTATCGTAAAGGGTATAATATGATTAGTGAAATTAATATTTAGCATAGGAGGTATGAATTTAACTCATGACTATAGCAAGATACGAGGTACTCCAAAAAGTAGTTGAACTAGGGAATTTCACTAGGGCGGCTGAACAACTTAACATGACACAATCCGCAGTAAGTCATGCTATTTCTAGTTTAGAAAAAGAATTTGGTTATCCTTTATTACATCGAAACAAACAAGCAAAGATTCAAAAAACTGCTTTTGCAGATCGAATTCTTCCTCACATTCGGCAAATTTTAAACAGTGAGGCTATTATTAAACAAGAAATATCTCTTCAAAACAATCAACTAGAGGGCACTTTAAAAATAGGCGCATTTACAAGTGCTGCAGCTCAAATATTACCCAAAATGCTATCTCAGCTTAAAAAGAACTACTCAGAAATTAAGGTAATACTATATGAAGGTACTTATATGGAGATTGTAGATTGGATTCATAACGGTACTGTAGATATAGGATTCATTATCGAAGAAGATACAAAAAAACAGTTCCCATCAATACCTATTACAAAAGATGAAATTGTCTTAGGGTTACCGAAAAATCACCCACTGGTTAATGAGAAAACAATTGATATAAAAACTATTGCTAATATGGACTTTATTATGCCAAAATCTTCCTATCAGTCATTAGTTTTAGAAAATTTATCCGCTTATGATGTGTATCCAAACATTATATTAGAAGTATTGCATTGTGAAACGATTGTTAATATGATTTCACAAAATATTGGAATTAGCATGGGACCTGAACTATTTTTTAAATCTCATAAAAACATTGAAATAAAAAAACTAAAACAAAAAAAATATCGGCAAATTAGCCTTGCATTTAAAGAACAAACTCCTATTATAAACGCCTTTTTAGTGTGCAATCAATTATAGCGGTATCCATGGAACCAAAAATAATAATATACTTTCGGTTTCATGGATAATCACTTTTGTTTCATTTGTTTTGCTAATAATTGCTTTACCTCGTTATATGTTAAACCAGAGTTCTTATTCAGCTTCTTCACTTCATCAATATCGGTACCAACAACAGTGTACTTTTTCTCTTTGTTCATACTGCACATCCTTTTTTAAAAATTAATACATACTACTTTTTATAAAGTACAATTGAATTTTTTTGACTAGTTGTAAATGAAACATTGTTTTTTCATATTTATTCCCTAAAATTAGAACTCTTACCCATCTACTCCATTTCCAATTTCACAACAATTTAACAAAAAGTTCTAAATAATATATATTCAATATTATTTATACAGGGGTCTTGCCGCATGCCCATCAAGCTAATATCTTGAAGTATCCCCAAAACGAAAATTTTATCTCCTCATAGTTGTCTATGGGAATTCAGTTCATTTTTTTCGTTTTGGGAAACAATAAATTTCTTAACTTGTTGGTGATGGAGCGGTACTCCTAAACCAACAAACGCTATCCTTTCTTATCATTTTCCAGAAAGAATAAGGTTTTTTCCAATCTTAAGTTTTTTATAAGAAGTAGTAAAATTCGCATTATCCCAAATTTATTCCACTATTTTAATATTTAGGAACCTCTAATATGCGTTTTTTCTTCCCATCATATACCAGGGCAGTTTTAGCTTTAATATGTTCATTATTATATTTAAAATCTTGGTTGGAGAAATTTACAATTACTTTCATATCTTTTCCAAATGTCGTACTTTGAACTTGACGATCCTCAGACAATATATCAAAATTTGTCATTGGCTTTGTGACAGCTTTCTTATGAAATGGAGACCATACTTTTAAGTATGAGATAATAAGGGATTTATTTTTCTCCCATTCATTTTTGTCAATTTGATATAAAGGTGGTACATTATACAACATTTCAGATAACATTCTATTTCCTATTTCATCTTTAATTCTAAAGCTTCCCCATCCCCATTGGTGGGTAGTAATAATTGAGTCATTATATACAAGTTTATATAAAGGAATTGAATATATAGGATTACTATAGATATCTTTAAAAATAGGTTTAATAGGAATAGTTTTTCCCAGTTGTTCTGGAACGGCACCATTTGGTGAAGTTGGCTTATAACCTCCTAAGTAGTACAGGCTTTTTTTATCTCCCATATCAGAATCAAGCCAAGGTCCAGGCCCAATTGTTTCTATTCCATGGGCAAAAGCTATAACAGTACTTGCAAAATCATTTCCACCTTCTGATCCAACTACCATATGTTTTTCTTGGCTAATATATTTCATTCTTTCCAATCTTGCTTTAACATCTTGCTCCTCAGTAGTAATGTGATTTGGAGAATAATCATCATAAACCTCGCCTGTAGCATCGCAATCCACAAACCAAGAATTAAACGGTATATTATTTTGTAAAATATCTCCCACACGTTGTTTCACACTCGGTAAAGATAATGTTGGATTTAACTTTCTTCCTTTACCTGCAAATCCTTCTATTTTTTCGCCTTTCTCATTCGAAATTGTTGCATTTTGGTATAAAGTTTTATCTTTAAAAGAAGCAGTATTCCAATCTCTACTTCCAACTTCGTGAATAGAATGATAAGAATCGTAAGGTCCAATTAAATAACCTAGTTTATTTGCTTCTTCTACCATTTTGGGATTCATTAATCCATTAGCCCAATTTGATAAACCAATCCACGCTTGATTAATACCTGATTTCTTTATATCAGTTAAGACATCGGTGGATTCTTTTTGTTCCCATTGGTTTATTCTATCCACTGCATCTGTTAATTTACTTTTAATTAATTCTTTATTAAGAGTATATAGTTCTTGCTCACTCAAATTATAAATTCCTTTTTTCAATAAATCATTTGTCTGAGTACCTAGACCTCCAAAAATATCTTTATTATAAAGTTGTTCTAATTGTAATACGTGATTTATAGCATCCACTATTACTTTTTGCTGGCTTTTATTAATAGATTTTTGCTTCTTTATATCTTGCATAACAGTTTCAAAGTCTTTTGATCCGTCTTCTGTATTTACCTGTAACAACTGAGCAATCCAATTTGTAAATTTCTCATCTATTTTTTGTGCAAATTTATCCCATTTGATATTTTCTACTGAAATCCCAGGGTGATTCCAAAAATAGATATGAGGAGCACCATATAATTTTCTAATGTTCGGATTTTCTTTTGCTTTTTCTTCTAGAGTTTTAAATTCTCCCTGTTCTTTTATAAAATTTTTGTAAATGTTTGCAATTGAAACAGGATTTTTATCTGTTACATATAATCTAAATCCATATTCTTTGTTTTTATTAATAGATGGATATTGATGTGTAAAACTAAACTGTATATTAGAATCAGCAGTAAAATGAATATTGTCATTATACATATTGTCGGCAATATACATGATAGAATACTTAGATTTATTCAATGCAAAGAATCTCATAGAAAAGCTCTCTATAAATGAAAAATCTTGATTTCCTAAGAATTGTTTCCAGCTTGAATCATTGCTAGGTATATTTTTCCCTTCCCATAATGGTAATGTATAACTGTCAGCACTTACTTTTGGCCAAGTAAATTCATTAGCTCCTTCAGACTTAGTAGATTTTAATTTAATGCTTAAATAGGACTCTTTCTTTTCAATTTTTACATCTACTTGATCATCCGGATAACTCCACGATATACAATTATTTGATCTTATAAGATTTTCTACTTTTTTCTTTGGTAATGGTAGAGATGCACTTTCTCTTACACCATCTTTTTCTACAAAAAGTTCACCTGTTTCAGGATTTACATCAAAAGTAAAGTTTTTATATTGAGAGACTGTATTTTCAACCTTTATCATAGAATTCGTTTGTTGCGCATAACTCATAGAAGGCAACGTAAGGCATATCGAACTCATCAAAATCGGAATAACTAACTTTTTAACTTTTTTCTTCATTTTTATAACCTCCCTTATTTGTATTTCAATCATAGACATGTATTGTGACAGAAATGTTACAATATTATTTTATAAGACAAATCTAATTAACTTCTGATAACGTCTCATATGGTGCGCATACAGGTAAGAAAATTGTATTCAACATATGCTCTTTGATAAAATTAAAAGATGTTATTTAGTTAAAGAAGTGAAAGGAGAAGGTTTATATGTCTAACGATTTAAAGATGGACGAGAACGAGTTTTGGAAAATCATTGATATGTTCGATTGGGAACATGAAGGTGATGATGAAACAGTTTTGGAAGAAGCGGTAAATTATTTAAGTAAAAAATCCAATGAAGAGATATTTGCTTTCGAGGACATGCTCTCCAAATTACTTTATGATTTGGACGGGGTTGAATACGCCAAAAATATTGGTGAGTATTCCTTTGTAGATGAAGAAGAGTTTTTCTCCGTAGATAACTTTCTGTATGCAAGATGCGTGGTTATAGCAAATGGGCGGGATTTTTATTATCATGTGTTGCAGCATCCAGAGGAAATGCCAAAAGATATGGAGTTTGAATCTTTATTGAGTATAAGTAGAGAAGCATACGAACAGAAAAATGATGAGGATTTTGATTATCTGCCAAAGTTTGATTATGAAACATACAGTAATAAGAGCAAATGGACAGGATAAATTGCTAATAGGGGGCGCACACTATGCTCATCAACTCTAAATACTAAAAAACGTTATTCTTTCTAAACAAGCTACCGTTTCTGTGCCATTACTACACAAACCTCAAGTACATTGATTCGAACAAAGAAAAAGGCACTAACTAAAAATAAAAGAACTCAATTAATGAGTCCTTTTATTTTTAGTTGAAAGGCATGCTGATTTGCGCTTTCTTCTTGGCTCAAATTAATATATTTTTACTAATACCTCTTATTTCTTCAACTTATTTATAAGAATGACTTTCTAATAATACTAATGCGTGTTCAATTTGCTTTTTGTTAAAGTAAAAATCTGTTATTATGTTATTCTGTTAATCATTTGTTATTATTCTTTAGAATAGGTCTAAAAGATCATCAAATTTCTCTATAACTTGATCATATTCACTTACATTTCCAAAACCGTACTTTGCGTAAACAAAAGGGATACCTGCATGCCTAGACGCTTTTAGATCACTCTCTGTGTCTCCAACATAAACAGGTTTTGAAAGATTGTTTCTTTCAATTATTAATTTGATATTGTCTCCTTTTGTAAGACCCGTTCTACTAGGGTTTTCATAATCTAAAAAGTAATTCTCAAGTTTATGATACCGAAAAAACCCCTCAATATAACCCTGTTGACAATTGCTGACGATAAAAAGTTTATATTTCTTAGAAAGGTTATGTAGTACATCTTCCACGTTTTCAAAAAGAGCTCCACCGTGTTCCTCTATATATTTACCTTCAATTTCAAAGCACTGTTTAATTATTTGTGTTCGAGTGTTTAAATCTAAGTTTGGAAATAACTTGCTACTTATGTCGTCCATTTGCAGTCCCATAGTACCTTCGAAGTCTCTTCTTGTTAATTTCTTTTCTACTTGTTTATTTTCCTCAACTATACTATTCCATGCAAGTAGTACGGTGTCTATAGAATCCCAAATAGTTCCATCCAAATCAAAAATTATGCTATCCATATGTATGTCCTCCTCATCATTTATAACATCTATGTGTTGCTTTGAAATAAAGTTTGATCAAAAACCTCTTACAAACTTACATTCTATGGTACACAAAAAGAATCGATTTTGAAAAAAGATTGATCAAAATCGACTTTTTCCCTGGGATTGTGTGTACAGTTTTTATAAAAAAGTTTGATGATTTAATGCTCCTTATTGAACAAACGCACCCGATAATTTAAGTAAATAAATTCACCTTTATAATGTCTCTCAAATATAATATCAGTTTATATATTCACAATTCTTCTCTAGCAGGTTCTTCATTAAATCTTTAGATAAATTGTAATTTGTTAATCGATATGCTTGTGTAACCACTGCTCAAATACCTTCAACTGTTCTTCAGTATGAAAGTAATGTTCACCTGCTTCCATGACCTCTAATTCACAACGGTGTTTTTTTGTAAAATAGTTAATAGTTTCAAATTCACACAGTTCATCCTTGGCTCCATACATAATATATGTATCTGTATTCCATGTATTAATAGGATGTTCTTTTACATAGCATAAATAATCCCAATATAACTTTTGACCAATAGGTGTTTCTATAGTCATTTCTTTTTGCAAAAGCTCTGGTGTTACATTAAACCATTTCATCATATTTTCGATAATTCGTTCCATATTAACTACTGGTGATAAAAATAATGCCTTTTTTAACACATCATTTTGATATGCTAAAAGGCTAAAATAAGCCCCCATACTACATGCAAACAAGCTTACTTCTTTCCAATGTTCTTTTGCGTAATTCATAATTATAGATAATTCATTAACACAAAACTGTACTTTGCAAGGAGTATTATCATTTTTTCTTTCTCCATGCTCAGGTAAATCAAAGCTTAACACTTGATAACCTTTTTGATTGGCTTCTTCAGCTAATATTTGAATAACTGCATCTTCCTTATTTGACATGTTTCCATGTACTGCAATAAAAATTTTTTCACTCTTTTCTCCCCACAAAACCGCGGGAATATTACTAATTTTAAAATTATCTTTAAGCATATTTCCTCCATAGAATAAGACATATGAGATTGGGCAAAAAATCGCATACATTTTATATTCTTCTACTTAGTTTTAAACAAATCAAACTATTCCTAATTTACCATGAATGAATTATAATATCTCTCTACATCTGTATAACATCGAGACTGTGAATTAAGTTTATCGACTTTGATTCCCTTATTGAGCTGATCTGCTCCGTTAGTGAAATAAGAAATCCTAGCTCACAGGATTTCTTATCAAACTTTTTTATAAATGATCAGACTTTGTTTTAAATTATCAAACTTTACTTTAGGGGTACACTATGTACGAAACTTAGCTAAATCATAACCCCCACCTTTCCTATATATGTAAATTATATCACAAATACAAACTTTTAAAATATCAGCTCCTTGCAACAGAACCAGAAATAGAAAGAAAAAACGTTCGACTTACGCCAACCCAAATTCATCCCCTTCCTATTCATTGGGCTTCAACCCTTCTCATTCCTTGAGGAAGGGGGAATTCTTTTGGAAATATGTTAAAATTTCATTCTATTAAATGGCCCGACTGCGGAATAGCATAACTGGTGCTTTTATTGAAAATTGACAGAGAGAAGTCATTGAAAGCAAATAAAAGAGCCTGTGTAGTCTATCGTTACTACACAGGCTCTTAAAACGCTTGAAGAAATTGATAAACTCGAAGAGTTTGTCAACAGCCCCTATTCGGAGGCTTCTATCTATTTTACAATTGGTAATGTTACTTCACTTAATTTTACTGTAAGTTTCGTCCCTGCTTTTGGACGAATCGTATAGTCATAGTCACTTGCAATTAATACGACTCCTATTTGATGGCCGGCTTGAAA